>NZ_JAQFWV010000010.1:0-75127 GCF_056175805.1 Halohasta sp. A2
AGGTCGGTCGTGGTCAATCGAGCCGACCACTCTTGACTGTTGAATCCGAGAAAACGCCCGGGGCGGGATTTGAACCCGCGTCACAACCGTGACAGGGTTGTATGATGGGCCACTACACCACCTGGGCTTGCTGCATTCATGCGTTTTTCGGCGAGACGTTTAAACCTTATTAGTCGACCCGACGGCGATCGTCGACCAGTGAACAACATATATGCTTGCCACCATTATAGTTAGTTAACAATGGGGAAGGGATAAATAGATCATGACGAATATTCAGTCACCCATACTCCGGGTTATTACTATGTCAAAAGATAAGAAAATTACGCGGCGAACGGTCATACAGACGGCTGGTGTCGCAACGGCTGTCGGACTAGCGGGCTGTGCTGGCGGCTCGGATGAATCCGACGGTGGGAGTGGCGAATCAGAAGTCGAAGTAGTCCACTGGTGGACCGCAGGCGGCGAACGCGACGCGATCGAAGCGCTAATCGAGGGCTTCGAAGCAGAACACTCGGATTTCAGTGTCAACAACAGCGAGGCGCCCGGCGGGGCAGGCTCGGCACTGAGCACCGAGATTCAAGACCGCGTGCTCAACGAGAACGCACCGAGTACGTTCCAGATCTGGCCCGGCGGGTCGCTTGAAACGTACACCGAATCGGACGTACTGGCCGACATTAGCGACAGCGTGTGGACCGACGAGATGGAAGACGCCTACAAAGAGGGCGTTCGTGATCTTTCACGAGATGGTGACGGCAACTACGTCGCTGTGCCACTGAATATCCATCGGCTCAACAACCTCTTTTATAATACCGAAGTCCTCGACGAAGCGGGCGTCGACCCCTCCACGCTCGACTCGCCGACGGCGCTGCTCGATGCGATGGAGACCATCGACGCTGAGACCGACGCTGCGCCGATGGCCCAGTCGACTGCGGAACCGTGGACGACTCTCCAACTCTGGGAAGACATTCTCATTGGCGAGGCGGGCGTCGACACCTACGAGGCCGTTCTCGAAAACGGCGTCGAGGAGAACGAAGAGGCCGTCCGCAGTGCACTCGAGACGGTCGTCGACTACGAGGCGTACTTCAACGACGACGCTGGCTCGGTCGCCTGGGACGAGGCGAACAACGACGTCATCAGCGGCGACGCGGCGTTCATGCATCAGGGCGACTGGGCGGCCGGACAGTACGAATCCAGCGAGGACTTCGAGTTCGAAGATCAGTGGGATCACGTCCCGTTCCCGGGCACCGAAGGCGTCTACCACATCGTTACTGACTCGTTCGTCAAACCCGAACCAAACCCCTCCTCGGAGGCGACTGACGCGTGGCTGAGCTACGTCGGCTCGGTCGACGGCCAAGAGCGATTCAACCCGATCAAGGGCTCGATTCCAGCCCGAACGGACGTCTCGATGGACGAGTTCGGGGCGTTCCTCACCCGCCAGAGCGAGGACTTCAGCGCCTCCGACTCCCAGCCAGCGACGATCGCCCACGGCACGGGCGTGAGTCCGCAAGTCAAAAGTGACGTTGAGGAAGCGTTCTCATCGTTCACTGGCAACTGGGACGTAGATGGAGTGTACGAGGATCTGACAGACGCCATCTGAGCGAAGTAGTTGACGTATTACATCTCAATGGACTCTCAGCACGCTCCGAACTCCGAGACGTCGACCGACGCTGTCAGCACTGACGGCGGCGTAGTAGCCGACGCCACGAAATCACCTGAGACAGCCGAGTCGACCATCCAACGATGGAAGAAAAGCGAGTTCGTCAAATCACTCCCGTTTTGGCTTCCAGCGACGCTGCTCGTGGGACTGTTCGTCTACGGAGCCATCGGCTGGAATTTCATCATCTCGCTAACCGACTGGCAGGGGTTGCGACCGGTCACCTACGATCCCTCGACATTTAATCTGGATCAGTACGTCGAGTTTTTCACCAAAGTCGCTGCAGGCGGGCTGTTCGACGGCCCACAGGAGTACTGGGCACTGCGGAACACGTTCGTGCTCTTGATTCTCTTTACGGTCGTCGCGTTGATCGTCGGTCTCGTACTTGCACTGCTTGTCGACCAGAAAATCCGCTTCGAGAACTCCTTTCGGACGATCTTCCTGTTGCCGATGAGTCTCTCGTTCGTCGTCACGGCAGTGTTCTGGGCGTGGATGTACAACCCGTCGTCCGGCATGATCAACGAGGGCCTCCGGCTCATCGGGTTAGGCGCGCTCACCCAAAACTGGATCAGTGATCCCCAGTTCAAGTTGTTCGCGGTGATCTTTGCGCTGATCTGGCAGTTCAGCGGCTACTGTATGGTCGTCTATCTGGCCGGACTGCGTGCGATCCCGACCGACCAGTACGAGGCGGCCAAAGTCGACGGCGCGAATATCTTCAAAATGTACTGGCGCGTGATTATCCCACAGCTTCGGGCGTCGACGACCAGTGCGGCAGTGGTGCTGATGGTGTTCGCACTGAAGGCGTTCGACTTCCTCTTTGTCATGTTCGGCACCCAGCCCGGCGAGTCAGCCGACATCCTCGCACTGATGATGTACCGCGAGGCGTTCGACGGGACGGCCAACTGGGCGTACGCCTCGGCGATCGCGACGATCCTGTTCGTGTTGGCGCTCGGAATCATCTCACCGTATCTCTACCGGCAGTACAAACGAGGTGCACTCTAATGTCGACCCAGACAGGATTCGACTTCAACCGACCCGACTGGAGCCGTGTTGCACTGTATGCCACGCTGGTGGCGATGATCGCGTTCTACCTCTCGCCGCTCGAAAGCGGCCTGATGACCGCGATCAAAACCCAGGGCGGCTTTCAGCAGACCTCACCGTTCCTGCCGCCGCTTGCAGACCAGTTCACGATCGACCCGTGGATCATGGCGTTCGGCGAACTCCAGTCAGGACTGGTCAACAGCGTCCTGTTCGCGATTCCGGCGACGATCCTTTCGGCGACGATCGGGAGCATCACCGCATACGGGCTGACAAACACGAACTGGCGGGGCCAAGCGCTGGTCCTGTTGGCCCTCATCGCGGGGATCTTCATCCCGTACCAGTCGGTGCTCGTCCCGCTATCACGCTTTTGGTCGATCGTCGACCTCGGCAGTCTGCTGGCAGCGGTGCCATTGCTAGCCGACCGGGCCGAACTCATCGCGCTGACGGTGACCCACACCGCCTACGGAATTCCGATCTGTACGCTGCTGTTTCGGGCTCACTACAAATCGATCGACAGTTCGATGATCGAGGCCGCGCGGCTCGATGGGGCGACCATCGCGACGATCTACTACCGGATCATCCTCCCGCTGTCGATCCCGATGTTCGCGGTCGCACTCATCTACCAGTTCACGAATATCTGGAACGACCTGCTGTTCGCGATCGTGTTGATCAGTGACAACAGCAACGACGTGGTGACGATGTCGCTGCAGAAGCTGACCGGCTCGATGGTATCGGAGTACAACATCCAAATGGCAGGAGCGTTCATTACGGCCCTGCCGACGCTGCTGGTGTACATTGTCTTCGGCGAGCAGTTCGCCGAAGGTGTCGCTGGCGGAGGAACCTAACAATGGCTGAACTTCAACTCGAACACATCACCAAAACGTTTCAGGACGACGAAGGCGAGATTGTCGCCGTCGACGACGTGAGTATCGACATCGCCGACGGCGAGTTTCTGATCCTCGTCGGACCGTCGGGCTGTGGCAAGTCGACCACGCTCAGAATGGTTGCCGGACTCGAATCGATCACCGAGGGAACGATCCGCCTCGGCGAGACGGTCATCAACGACAAACGACCACAGGAACGCAACACTGCGATGGTGTTCCAGAGCTACGCGCTGTATCCGCATATGACGGTGAGAGAAAACATGTCGTTCGGTCTCGAAGAGTCGACCGACCTCTCCGACGAGGAGATCAACAAACGGGTCACCGAGTCGACGCGGATGATGGGGATCGAGGACCTGCTCGATCGTAAACCCGGTGAGCTTTCGGGCGGCCAACAACAGCGTGTCGCGCTCGGTCGGGCAATCGTCCGCGAACCCGAGGCCTTTCTGATGGACGAGCCGCTGGCGAACCTCGATGCCAAACTCAAATCCCAGATGCGGACCGAACTCCAGCGGCTCCAAGATGACCTCGGCGTGACGACGATCTACGTCACTCACGATCAAACCGAGGCGATGACGATGGGCGACCGGATTGCCATCCTCGACGACGGGCGGCTCCAGCAGGTCGGCACGCCGCTCGAGTGTTATCACGAGCCCGAAAACCTGTTCGTCGCGGGCTTTATCGGCGAGCCTTCGATGAACTTCTTCGAGATGCACAGTGAGGGAGACCGACTCGTCGGCGACCACTTCGAGTACGAACTCGGCGAGACCCACCGTGAGGCAATCGGCGGTGTCGACCGGGTCATCTTGGGGATTCGACCCGAGGACATCGAGGTCGGCGTCGACGGCACGCAGCCGCACCACTACGAGGTCGAAATCGACGTGATCGAGCCACGCGGCGACGAGAACAACGTCCACGTCATGTTCGATCCACAGGCTGACACGGAGGGGTTCGTTGCGACGATCGGCGGGATGCGCCGGGCGACAGCCGGCGAAACGGTCACTGTGGGCTTTCCGCCCGAAGCGATCCACCTGTTTGATGCCGAGACCGAGCAGACGATTCATACCCGCTCGCTCGAAACAATCGAAGACGTCGAGATTGCACCCTCATCGTGAGTCGGCGGCAGCGGAATCCACAACAGCCTTGACTCGTCGCTGACTGTACAGCGTACTGATGATCCCGGCCCCGTTTCGGTTTCCGTTTCGAAGCGACCGCGGCGTCGACACGCTTCTTATTGGGGGTGGGCTCCACCTCGCAGCCGTCTACATTCCGATAGCGCCGCTGATCGTCGTCGCTGGCTACCTGTTGACGGTGCTGGCTGAAACCGCCGATCGGGACCGACTCACGCGCTTCGAGACGCTTCCGCCGTTCGAGGACGTGCTGGCGATGACCAAGCGCGGACTGGGGGCCAGTGCACTCGTCGCCGCCTATCTCCTCCCTGCAAGCGGGATGCTCCTCATTACCGTGTTCGGACTGACGAACCGCGCTGCGCCACCAACGTCCGTCGACTTCGGCACATCGCTCGGCTTCGTCGCTGGCTCAACGGCCTCACTACTGCTGGCACTCTCCGTACTCTATTTGCTTCCCGCGGCGCTCGTCAACTATGTGCGACGGGGTCGACTCCGTGCCGGGTTCGACTCACGCGTGCTGGTGAGCGCTGCCGCCGACGGCACGTATTTTTATAATGTCACTGTCGGGCTCGTCGTGGGCTCGCTGCTGCTTACGCTCGCTGGCGGGTTGGTCGACGTCGTTGTCGGCTTCTTTCTGGCCTTCTATGCCGAACTCGTCGTGATCGGCTACTGGGGCCGCGCAGCGAGCCAGGCCGTGCCGAACAAGCCTGATACTGCTTAGTCGTCGAACGAGCGAAGCCCCTCGAAACAGGCTCCGATCGGGTGGTAGCCGGGTTCGACTTCGGGGCCTGGTCCGGTTTCGGCTGGCTTGCCGTCGACGAGTTTCTCGTACCAGTTGCCGCCGGGGGCGGTCAGCGTGGTTTCGGCATACTCCCAGAGTCTGTCGTACCACGTCCGGTACTGATCGTTTCCAGTTCGCTCGGCCAGCACGGCGGCCGCACCGATCCCTTCGGCGACCGGCCAGCCGTAGAGATCTTGGACGAGTGGCTCGCCCTCGCGGTCGAAGCTATAATAAAAGCCGCCGTCGACGTCGTCCCAGCCGTACTCGATCGCGGCGTCGAACAGCGCTTCGGCCCGGTCGAGCGCCCAGTCGGTGTCGGCGTAGCGGTCGAGAACCGCCAGCAGTTTGGCCCACTCGATATGGTGACCTGGCTGGTAGCCCCACGGTCGGAACTGGTGACGCGGTTCGTCGCGGTTGTAGGCGAAGTCCTGGTCCCACTCAGTGGTGTAATGTTCCCACAGCAGGCCGTCGGTCTCGCTGGCGAGTTCGACCGTCAACGCGTAGGCAAGCTCGCGGGCGCGATCAAGATACCGCTCGTCACCGGTGGCCTCGAAGGCTGCCAGCATCGCCTCGCAGGTATGCATGTTGGCGTTTTGGCCGCGGTAGGCCTCGCTCTCGGCGAAGTCGGCCGAAAACTCGCTTTTGCAGAGATTGTATTCCGGTTCCCAGAAGTGGTCGACGAGTAGATCGTAGGTCGATTCGAGTGCTTCCTTTGCACCGTCGACGCCCGCTTCGTGCGCGCGAGCGTATGCGAGCAAAACGAACGCATGACCGTAGCAAACGCGACGGTCGTCGACGGTCTCGATCCCGTTGAGCAGCCAGTCGTAGCCACCGGAGTCGGGGTCGCGGTGGTGGTCACGGAGAAAGTCGACGCCGCGTTCGGCCATCGGTAGCGCCCACTGGGGGCCACCCTCACGGGCGGCCAGCGAGAAGTTGACCACAAAGCGGCTGGTCGCGACGAGGTGTTTCGATTCTCGGTCGTAGATCTCGCCCGTCTCGGCGTCGAGTTGGGCGATGTAGCCGCCGTGTTCGTCGTCGACACAGTCGGGGTAATAGAACGAGAGGATCTCCTGAATGCGCTCGCGGAGCCAGTCGCTTTGTTCATATTGAGAGACCATGTCCGAGGCGTTTGTCGGCCACTGTCCTGTAGGTTTCCCCGGAGTATTCGGCTTATGAATAACTGACACGAAGCCGCTCAGTTGACCACTCGGAGCCTACCGTCGAGGTCGGTCGTGGTCAATCGAGCCGACCACTCTTGACTGTTGAATCCGAGAAAACGCCCGGGGCGGGATTTGAACCCGCGTCACAACCGTGACAGGGTTGTATGATGGGCCACTACACCACCTGGGCGCACCGTACCACCAACTCACCGCGAGACACAGATAAGGCTTGCTTTTTGTGCAGACTGTGGTACCTGGTAGCGAACTCCCCCAAAAGCATATAGTAGTCGACACCCTGGTATCTACTATCACGCCCGCAGGGAGTCGCCGAGCCGCTGGTGTCAGCCGAAGTTGGCAACTGTTAAATGGCTCGGATTACTAACCCGCTGTAGTATCTCGTGATAGTAGCTTCTTCCCACCGACAGATAACTCACCCATGGTAGATGTCAGCCAACACGAACTCGTCCCGGATCATATCGTCATCGAGGACCCCGAAATCGATTCGGTGCTCGAAGAGTATGGTCTCAGTCGTACCGACCTGCCGAAGATCAAACGGAACGATCCCGCACTCCCCGACGACGCCGCGCCGGGCGACGTGCTCAAGATCGTCCGTGATTCTCGAACCGCAGAAACATCGATATCGTACCGACTGGTGATCGAATGAACCGACAAGACCGACGCACGATCTCCAAAAAGTACTTTTCGGACGAACGGCTCGCCGAACACCACTTCCGGTCGTTCAACGCGTTTCTCGAACGCGGTATGCAACAGGTCGTCGACGAAAAGGAGACGATCGACACCGACATCGGCGACAAGGAGGGCCAAGAGCCCGTCTACGTCGAACTCGGAGACATTCGAATTCTCACACCGCGCGTGCGCGAGGCCGACGGCTCCGAAGAGCTTCTCTACCCACAGGAAGCTCGACTCCGAAACATCACCTACGCCGCACCGGTGTTCATGGAGATGTCGATCATCCGCGGCGGCGAAGACGAACCCGAACAGGTCGTCGACTCCACCGAGACGAAAGTCGGCCGAATGCCGATCATGGTCGGCTCGCAGAACTGCAACATCACTGGCTTTTCGAACCAAGAGCTGATCGAGATCGGCGAAGACCCCGTCGACCCCGGTGGCTACTTCATCGTGAATGGTTCCGAGCGAGTGCTAATGACCAGCGAGGACCTCGCACCGAACAAGATTCTGGCCGAACACGACACCAAGTACGGCGACGACATTCAGGTCGCCAAAACGTTCAGCCAGCGGCGCGGCTACCGCGCGCTTGTACTCTGCGAGCGAAACCGCGAAGGCCTTCTGGAAGTCAGCTTCCCATCCGTTTCAGGCAGCGTCGACTTCGTCACACTCGTCCGGGCGCTCGGGCTCGAATCCGACCAGGAGATCGTTCATCGGGTCTCCGAAGATCCCGAGATCGTCAAGTTCATGCTCGAAAACCTCGAGGAAGCCGAGGTCCAGACGACCGAGGGCGCGATCGAAACGCTGGGCAAACGTGTCGCCAGTGGTCAGGGCAAGAACTACCAGCTCAAACGGGCCAACTACGTGATCGACCGCTACCTGCTTCCGCACCTTCACGAGGAGGGCGTCGAAGACGAGGAAGTCCGAATCAACAAGGCCTACTACCTGTGCCGAATGGCCGAGGCGTGTTTCGAACTGGCACTCGACCGGCGTGAGGCGGACGACAAGGACCACTACGCGAACAAGCGCCTGAAGGTCTCGGGCGACCTGATGACCGATCTGTTCCGCACAGCGCTCAACAAGCTCTCGCGGGACGTTAAATATCAGCTCGAACGCGCCAACATGCGGAACCGAAACCTCTCGGTCAGCACCGTGGTTCGGTCCGACGTGCTCACCGAGCGGCTCGAACATCCGATTGCGACGGGCAACTGGGTCGGTGGCCGCTCCGGTGTGAGCCAGTTGGTCGACCGAACCGACTACATGGGCGTTCTCTCCCATCTGCGTCGGCTTCGCTCGCCGTTGTCGCGCTCGCAGCCCCACTTCGAGGCACGGGACCTGCACGCGACCCAGTGGGGTCGCATCTGTCCGTCTGAGACGCCCGAGGGACCGAACTGTGGACTGGTGAAGAACTTCGCGCAGGCGATGGAGCTGAGCCAGGATATCGAGGACGAACAGGGACTGAAACGAGAGCTATCGTCGATGGGTGTCGAGGGGATTCCCAGCATCGATGGCGTCGAACGAACCACTCCGGCGGACGACTAACAATGGCTCAAGCACGAGAAGCGAAAGTATACGTCAACGGTAGTCTGGTGGGCACCCATCCGGACCCAGAACAGCTAGCAGAACAGATCCGCGAAGCCCGTCGACGCGGTGACGTCTCGGATATGGTCAACGTCTCGGTTCGTGGCCGGACCCAAGAGGTCATCATCAACGCCGACGCGGGCCGCGCACGACGCCCGCTGATCGTCGTCGAAAACGGCGAACCGCTACTCGGCGACGAGGAAATCGCGGCCGTCGACGACGGCGAACTCGAATTCGAGGATCTGGTCGACCGTGGCTACGTCGAGTTCATCGACGCCGAAGAAGAAGAGGACGTCCTGATCGGTGTCGACGAAGACGACCTCACCGAGAAACACACACATCTCGAAATCGATCCCTCACTCATCTTCGGAATCGGTGCAGGGATGATTCCGTACCCCGAACACAACGCCAGTCCGCGGATTACGATGGGCGCGGGGATGATGAAACAGTCGCTCGGGCTGCCGTCGGCCAACTACCGAATTCGGCCCGACACTCGCCAACACCTGCTGCACTACCCGCAACTGGCGATGGTCAAAACCCAGACGACAGAACAGATCAACTTCGACGAGCGACCGGCCGCCCAGAACTTCGTCGTCGCCGTGATGAGCTACGAGGGGTTCAACATCGAGGACGCGCTGGTGATGAACAAGGGATCGGTCGAGCGTGCACTGATGCGTTCGCACTTCTTCCGCACGTACGAGGGCGAAGAACGACGCTATCCAGGTGGCCAAGAAGATCGATTCGAGATTCCGAGCCAGGACGTTCGTGGCGCACGCGGCGAGGACGCCTACACCCATCTCGATGACGACGGCCTCGTTAATCCAGAAACGGTCGTCGACGAGAACTCCGTGCTCTTGGGCAAGACCAGTCCACCACGGTTCCTCGAAGAACCCGACGACATGGGCGGGCTGTCGCCCCAGAAACGCCGCGAAACCTCGGTGACGATGCGTTCAGGCGAGGACGGTGTTGTCGACACGGTCACGCTGATGGAGGGCGAGGACGGTTCAAAACTCTCGAAAGTCAAAGTTCGGGACGAACGGATTCCCGAACTCGGCGACAAGTTCGCCTCCCGACACGGTCAGAAAGGGGTTGTGGGCCACTTGGCACCACAGGAAGATATGCCGTTTACCGAGGAAGGACTCGTTCCCGACCTCGTGATCAACCCGCACGCGCTGCCCTCGCGGATGACTGTGGGCCACGTTCTCGAAATGCTCGGCGGCAAGGTCGGCGCGCTCGAAGGTCGACGCGTCGACGGGACGCCGTTTCAGGGCGAGAACGAAGAGGAGCTTCGTGGCGCGCTCGAAGACCACGGCTTCAACTCTTCGGGCAAAGAAGTCATGTACTCCGGTGTTACGGGTGAGAAGATCGACGCCCAGATTTTCGTGGGGATCATCTTCTACCACAAGCTGTACCACATGGTTTCGAACAAACTGCACGCCCGCTCGCGCGGGCCGGTGCAGGTGCTGACTCGCCAGCCGACCGAGGGGCGTGCCCGTGAGGGTGGCCTCCGGGTTGGTGAGATGGAACGCGATACGATCATCGGCCACGGTGCGGCAATGGTTCTGAACGAACGCCTGCTGGATTCGTCGGACAAAGAGACGGTCTACATCTCGGCGGATACCGGCATGATCGCGGTCCAGGACCGCGAACAGCGCCGTGTCTACGATCCTGCAACCGGCAGCGAGGACAACATCCACGAAATGGAGATCAGTTACGCGTTCAAACTCCTGTTGGACGAGATGATGGCGCTCGGCATCCGACCAACGCTCGAACTCGAGGACGCAGTTTAACACCCCTATGTCAATGCAAACACCAAAACAGCTCGGTGGGATCCGGTTCGGACTCATGGATCCCGAGACGTACCGCGACCTGTCGGCGACGAAAGTGATCACCGCCGACACCTACGACGACGACGGCTACCCAATCGACATGGGACTGATGGATCCACGCCTCGGCGTGATCGATCCCGGTCTCGAATGTCGAACCTGTGGCCAACACTCCGGGTCGTGTCCGGGGCACTTCGGCCACATCGAACTCGCCGCACCGGTTATCCACGTCGGCTTTACGACGCTAATGCGCCGGCTCCTGCGGGCGACCTGCCGGAACTGCGGTCGACTCACGCTCGAAGAGGACGTCGACGGCCAAAAGGATATGCAGTTCTTCCGCGACCAGCTCGTCACGGCCAAAGAGTTGGGCAAAGACCCCGACACCGTGCTCAAATCGGCCGTCAGAGAGGCGCGAAAAGCGAACGCATGTCCACACTGTGGCGAGCCACAGGCCGACATCAAACACGAGAAACCGACGACCTACTACGAGGTCGAAAACGTTCTCGCATCCGAGTACTCAGAGGTCATCGCCTCGGCGATGCAACCCGATCCCGACGACGAGGACGACGAAGGGATGAGTCCACAGGCGCTGGCCGACCAGACCGGCATCGCACTCGAACGAATCAACCAGATTCTCGGCGGCGAGTTCCGGCCGCTCGACGAGGACCGCCGGGCGCTCGAAAAGGCGCTCGACGTCGACCTCACCGAAGAGGACATGAACAAGCTGATGCCGTCGGACATTCGCGACTGGTTCGAGGACATTCCAGACGGGGACATCGAGGTGCTGGGAATCGACTCGGCGCACTCGCGGCCCGAGTGGATGATCATGACCGTGCTTCCGGTGCCGCCGGTGACCGCCCGGCCGTCGATCACGCTCGACAACGGCCAGCGCTCTGAGGACGACCTCACCCACAAGCTGGTCGACATCATCCGGATCAACCAGCGGTTTATGGAGAACCGTGAGGCCGGTGCCCCCCAACTGATTATCGAGGACCTCTGGGAGCTGCTGCAGTACCACGTCACCACGTTCGTCGACAACGAAATTTCGGGAACGCCACCGGCCCGCCACCGTTCGGGTCGGCCGCTCAAAACCCTCAGCCAGCGCCTGAAAGGCAAAGAGGGGCGGTTCCGTGGGTCGCTGTCGGGCAAGCGTGTCAACTTCTCGGCCCGGACGGTCATTTCGCCCGATCCGACGCTCTCACTCAATGAGGTCGGAATTCCGGATCGGGTTGCCAGCGAGATGACGATCACGATAAACGTCACCGAGCGTAACACCGACGAAGCACGCCAGTACGTCGCCAACGGCCCTGAGGTTCACCCCGGGGCCAACTACGTCAAACGGCCCGATGGCCGACGGCTCAAGGTCACGACGAAGAACTGCGAAGAACTGTCGACCAAAATCGAGGCGGGCTGGGAGGTCAACCGCCACCTCGTCGACGGTGACATCGTGATCTTCAACCGTCAGCCGTCGCTGCACCGCATGTCGATTATGGCCCACGAAGTCGTCGTGATGCCGTACAAGACATTCCGGCTCAACACAGTTGTCTGTCCGCCGTACAACGCCGACTTCGACGGCGACGAGATGAACCTCCACGCGCTGCAGACCGAGGAATCACGGGCCGAAGCCCGCGTCCTCATGCGCGTCCAAGAGCAGATTCTCTCGCCGCGGTTCGGCGAAAACATCATCGGGGCGATTCAGGACCACATCTCGGGAACCTACCTGCTCACCCACGACAACCCGCAGTTCACCGAGACGCAGGCGCTCGACCTGCTCCGTGCGACGCGAGTCGACGAGTTGCCCGAGGCCGATGGCGAAGACGAGATGGGCCCGTACTGGACCGGCCGGACGGTCTTTTCGCTGTTGTTGCCCGACGACCTGAACCTCGAGTTCAGTTCCTCGACAGGCGAGGACGTGATTATCGAGAACGGCACGCTGATTCAGGGAACGATCGACGAGGACGCCGTCGGCGCGTTCGGTGGCGAGATCGTCGACACGCTGGTCAAACAGTACTCCGAGACGCGATCGCGCGTGTTCATCAACGAGATCGCTTCGCTGGCGATGCGGGCGATCATGCACTTCGGCTTCTCGATCGGGATCGACGACGAGTCGATTCCACCGGTCGCCGAACAGCAGGTCGACGAGGCGATCGCCAACGCCTACGACCGCATCGAAGAGCTGATCGAGACCTACGAGAACGGCGATCTCGAATCGCTGCCCGGTCGGACGGTCGACGAGACGCTCGAAATGAAGATCATGCAGACGCTCGGCAAGGCCCGGGACTCCGCAGGTGAGATTGCCGACGATCACTTCCGTGACGACAACCCGGCGGTCGTCATGGCACGCTCTGGTGCGCGTGGTTCGATGCTCAACCTCACGCAAATGGCCGGCTGTGTCGGCCAGCAAGCGGTCAGAGGCGAGCGCATCAACCGGGGGTACGAGGACCGAACCCTCGCGCACTACGAGGCGGACGACCTCTCGGCCGAAGCCCACGGCTTCGTCGAGAACTCGTATCGCAGCGGCCTCACGCCACGGGAGTTCTTCTTCCACGCGATGGGTGGCCGCGAAGGGCTAGTCGACACAGCAGTCCGGACCTCGAAATCCGGCTATCTCCAGCGTCGACTCATCAACGCCCTGTCAGAACTCGAAGCCCAGTACGACGGGACGGTTCGCGACACTTCGGGGACGGTCATCCAGTTCGAGTTCGGCGAGGACGGAACCTCGCCGGTTCGTGTGTCCTCCCAAGAGGATTTCGACATCGACGTCGAGGGAATCACCGACCGCGTGCTCGAAGCGGAGTTCGAAGACGAAGCCGAAAAAGAGGCCTTCCTGAGTCGCCGCGAGCCGCCGACCAACCTCTCGGAGCATACCGAGCCGCGGTTCGAGGGGGTGGAGTCCGATGACTGAGGCTGCCTACGACCCGCTGGCTGACTACAGCCACATCACAGACGACATAGAGGCAATCGTCGAAGACACCGATCTGCCGCGTCGACTGAAAGACCGTGTCTACGATACGATCGAATCCCACGAGGGCGTGACGACCGAGCAGGCCGCAGAGATCGCTCGCGGCGTCGAATCGAAGTATCTCGATACGCGCGTCGACCCGCTCGAACCCGTCGGGACGGTTTCGGCCCAATCGATCGGCGAGCCCGGAACGCAGATGACGATGAACACGTTCCACTACGCAGGAGTCGCCGAGATCGACGTGACCCAGGGGCTGCCCCGGCTCATTGAGCTGGTCGACGCGCGTAAAACGCCGGATACGCCGATGATGACCGTGTATCTCGAAGACGAGTACGCCGAAAACCGAGAGAAAGCCCACGAGGTCGTCTGGGCGCTCGAAGCCACCAAGATCCTCGCGCTCGGTGACGTCTCGACCAACGTTGCCGACATGATCGTGCGGATCGATCTCAACGAGGAGACGCTTGACGAACGCTGGCCGACGGTCGACGACCCACACGTGGTCGCCAGTGAGATCGCCGAAACCATCGAGGACAAACTCGGTGTAACCACCCGACACCAGGGAATGGCGATCGAGTTCGGCCCCAACGAGCCGAGCTACCGCGAGCTGCTCCAGCTTGTCGAACAGCTACGCGATATCGTCTTCAAAGGTATCGAAGACATCAGCCGCGTCGTCATCCGAAAAGAACAGCTCGACGATGACAACGAAGAGTTCGTCCTCTACACCGAGGGCTCTGCGTTCGGCGACGTGCTCTCGATCGAAGGCGTCGACGCCAGTCGGTCGACGTGTAACAACATCCACGAGATCCGCTCGGAACTCGGCATCGAGGCCGCCCGCGAGGCGATCATCAACGAGACGATCGACACGCTCCGCGAGCAGGGGCTCGACGACGTGAACATCCGACACCTGATGTTGGTCGCCGACATCATGACCAACGAAGGAACGATCGAGTCGATCGGTCGACACGGTATCTCGGGCTCGAAGGATTCAGTGCTCGCACGCGCCGCGTTCGAGGTGACGGTCAACCACCTGCTTGACGCCGCCATCCACGGCGAGAGCGACGATCTCAACGGCATCATTGAGAACGTGATCGTCGGCAAGCCGATCTCGCTCGGAACCGGCGATGTCAAACTCCGGATGGGTTCGATCGACGCGAACCCGGCCGACGACTGAGACTGAAACCCATGAAAGTCACGCTCTCCGACGAGGCGATGGGATACATCGGGCTGTTCGACGAGGAGACCAGTGTCAGCCCAAACGACTGTCTCGTCGAGAGTGATCGGATCGTTTTTCTGATTCCTGCCGGAGAGATGGCCGACGCCATCGGCCCCAACGGTCGGACTGTCAAACGCGTCGAACGAACGGTCGGTCGATCGATCGAGCTCGTCGAGGACGCTGAGACGCCAGCCGCGTTCGTTGAGAACGCGCTGGCCCCCGCGGTTGTCCGCGGCGTGACGATCTCCGAACAGGGCGATCGAATCGCCTACGTCGAAGTCGACGAGGCCGATCGTGGCGTTGCTATCGGGACAAACGGTCAGCATATCGAGACCGCTCGTAGGCTGGCACGCCGCCAGCACGACATCGACGACATCCAGTTGACCTGACGTGGAGATCCGCTCTCAGTCGATTTCCGCGTCCGTCGTCGACCCTAAGGCGATCTCCGTGCGTTGTGTAGAGTCCAAAACAGTCTCAGATTCGATTAGCGACCCCTAAGAAGCGATCTCCGGGAGTTTCGTCGGGTCCAAAGAGGGATGTTTAAGTAGCCCCATCGAAAAGAAGGTTCCACATGGCCAACGGCAAATACGCCGCCCGGAAGCTCAACAAGGACCGGCAGAAACGACGCTGGTCCGACTCCGAGTACGCTCGACGAGAGCGCGGGCTCAAAAAGAAGTCCGACCCGCTCGAAGGCGCGCCGCAGGGACGCGGCATCGTTCTCGAAAAGGTCGGCATCGAAGCAAAGCAGCCGAACTCCGCGATCCGAAAATGTGTTCGGGTCCAGCTCATCAAGAACGGCAAGCAGGTCACCGCCTTCTGTCCCGGCGATGGCGCAATTTCGTTCATCGACGAGCACGACGAGGTCACGATTGCAGGAATCGGTGGCGCGAAGGGTCGCGCAATGGGCGACCTTTCGGGTGTCAACTACAAGGTCGAGAAGGTCAACGGCGTCTCGATGATCGAACTCGTCCGCGGAAATGCCGAAAAACCGGTGCGATAATGTCCGAGAGCGAAGCTCCCGAGGAAGAAGACGTGGAGGCCGAAGAGGTCGACACCGAAGCTGAGGAAGCCGAAGAATCCGAGGCCGAAGAGTCGGCCGTCGAAGGAGCCCTTCTGTTCGGTGTCTGGGACGTCTCGGAGATCGAGTACGCCGATCCGAGCACCCAGCGCTACCTCAACGTGACGCCGATCGCCCACACGATGGGTCGACACGCGTCGAAACAGTTCGAGAAAAGCGAGATCTCGGTCGTCGAGCGGCTCATCAATCGCTTGATGCAGACCGAAGAGAACACCGGCAAGAAACAGCGCGCGACCAAAATCGTCCGCGAAGCCTTTGAGTTGGTCCACGACCGGACCGACGAGAACCCGGTACAGGTGCTCGTCACCGCCGTCGAGAACGCCGCCCCACGTGAGGAGACCGTTCGCCTCAAGTACGGTGGTATCTCGGTGCCCAAGGCCGTCGACGTTGCACCCCAGCGTCGTGTCGACGAGGCGCTGAAGTTCATTGCCCAGGGAACGAAAAACGCGAGCTACAAGTCGAAGACGACCGCCGCCGAGGCGCTCGCCAAACAGCTCACCGGTGCGGCCGACTACGACGTCGGAGCGTACGCAATCAACCAGAAAGAAGAGCGCGAACGCGTCGCGGCTGCAGCCCGTTAATCCGGGAGCAGATTTTCGTTTATTTGTGACTGAGCAACAGCTACGTTTCAGAGTGGGTTCTGGTCGATAGTTCAGTAGTGAGCTAAAAAATGTCGACGCGGGAGGTAACCCTCAATCAGACGACGAGGTAGGCTTCGAGGTGCTCGCGGTCCTCGACCGCCTCCTCGCCGATCTCGTCGACCATCCGGCCGTGATCCATCGCATAGCAGCGGTCGGCGAGTCCCTGAATGACCGAGAGGTTCTGTTCGACAAAGAGGATCGTCGTTCCCAGCTCCTCGTTGATCCGCCGGAGGTCCTCGGTGATCGATTGGACGATCGATGGCTGGACCCCCTCTGAGGGTTCGTCGACGAGCAAGAGATCCGGATCGCCGACGAGTGCGCGGCCGATCGCCAGCATTTGCTGTTGGCCGCCGCTTAATGTCCCGGCATCCTGGTTGGCACGCTCTTCGAGAATAGGGAAGTACTCGTAAACGCGGTCGTACAGCGTCTCGTCGTCGCCACCGATCGACTCGCCGACCAACAGGTTCTGCTTGACGGTCAGGCCAGGAAACACGTCACGGCCCTGTGGGACGTAGCCTATTCCCGCCCGGGCGTGGACATCGGCTGGTTCGGCGGTCACGTCCTCGCCGTCGAAGTGGACGCTCCCTGCCGATGGTTCGAGCAGCCCCATAATCGCCTTGAGCATCGTCGTCTTGCCGACACCGTTGCGGCCGACGACGCCGACGATCTCGCCGTCGACGACGTGGCAGTCGACTTCGCGGAGGATCGACGTACCGTCGTAGCCCGCGGTGAGCCCCGAAACGTCGAGACTCATTCGGTATCACCCAGGTAGATCCGCCGAACGGCCTCGTCGGTTTCGATCTCCTCGATCGGGGCCTGTCGGAACACCGCCCCCTGATCGAGCACGGTGATCTGCTCGGAGATCTCACGGACGAACTCCATATCATGTTCGACGACCAGAAACGCCATTCCGTCGTCGTGGAGCGAACGGATCAACGCGGCGATGTCGGCGGTTTCTTGAACTGACATCCCCGCGACCGGCTCGTCCAACAACATGAGCTTCGGGTCAAGCGTAATCGCCATTCCGATCTCCAGGCGCTGTTGTTGGCCGTGCGAGAGGTCTCCGGCCCGCGTGTCGGCCTGCTCGACGAGGTCGATCCGTTCGAGGGTCTCTTCGAGAACCGCCTCCATGTCGCGGTCGGTCCGCTGGAGCGGGATCTGTAAGTTCTGGACGACAGTGAGACTCTCGTAGACGTGTGGCGACTGGAACTTGACGCTGATTCCGGCGTCGATCCGCTCGTGTGGGTCGAGGCCCGTCAGATCCTGGCCGTCGAAGTAGATGTCGCCCTCGGTGGGCGACAGCTGGCCGATGATCAGCTTCAACAGCGTCGACTTGCCAGCGCCGTTCGGACCGATCAGACACCGGAGTTCGCCGTCGTCGACGCTGAAGTCGACGCTGTCGACGGCGGTGAGACCGCCGAACTTCTTGGTGAGGTTCTTCGTGGCCAAAATGGCATCGCGGCCGCTGCCGGTCGCAGCAACCGCCGGTTGCTGTCTGACGTTGATGTCTTCGGGTGTACTCATTCGATCGCCTCCTCGGTGGCCGTGGACTGTGATCTGTTCGCGCGTTGGTTCCTGAACTTCTCGATGGCGCTGTTCAGCGTGGGCGCGACGCCAGCGGGCATGAAGAGAATCACGCCGAGCAGCAGGCCGCCGACGATGACGAGTGCCCACTCGGAATCGATCGGACCGATCCCGCTAGAGAGGCCGGTCTGCATACGCTCGATGGCGAGCGTCGCGGCGATCGGGCCGATCAACGACTCGCGGCCGCCGACGCTGACCCAGACCACCGGCAGGGCGGCGAAGGCGATGTCGAACACCCCCGGGTCGACGTAGTTGCCCCACGTGACCCAGAAGACGCCGCCCAGAGCGGCCAATCCGCCGCCGATCGTGAACACGACCAGTTTGACGAACGGGACGTTGTAGCCGAACGTCGCGGTCCGTTCTTCGTCCTCGCGGACGGCAACCATCGTCATGCCGAAGCCGCTATTGAGCAGGACCCGGAGACCGAGGTAGGTGGCGACGAGCGCGGCCAACACGAGGTAGTAGAAGTTCACCTGCGTGAACTCGATGCCGAGGGTGAAGTTCGGGATGCTCGTCATCCCGTTGAACCCACCGAGTTGGGCCGCGCCAACGGCCCACTCGCTGCCCGCGGTCTGTGCCATGAACGTGTTCAACACCAGCGCGACCACCAGCGTGAGGATCGTCACGTAGGTGTCACGGACGCCGCCGTAGAACATGAAGTAGCCCAGGATCGCCGCGAACAGCGTGCCGACGGCGATCGCGCCGAAGGCCGCGGCGGTCGCGCCGACCGCCGACGAGAAGTTGATCCCGATGATGCCGAAGGTGTAGGCCGCGACACCGAAAAACGCGACCTGACCGAAGCTCAGCACCCCGGCGTAGCCCCAGACGAAACAGAGGCTCAACGCGAGGAACGTGAACGTCAGGTAGCGGGTGCTCTGGAGGACGGTGTAGGGATCGGTCGTCAGCGGATAGGCCGCCAGCGCAGCGACCGCAACGACGAAGCCGATCCAAAACGGCGTCGACTCCCCGAACGTGTTGGGGCCTTCGAGACGCCCGCGGACGCCTGTGAGCAGGTTCATTCCTCGGTCCTCCGGCGTGCTTTCCACGATTTTACGTAGCCTGTAATCCCGTCGGGCAGCAGCCGCAGGGCGACGATCGCGACCAGCAACATCAGCATCTGGCCGAAGAACGTGTCGACGAAGAAGCTCCCCGTCGCATTGAACAGGCTGAGGACACCGGAGGCCGATAGCGTGCCGACGATGACCGACGGCCCACCGACGACGACCGCAATAAATGCCTCAATGAGGAACGTCGAACCGCGGTTCGGGGTGATCGAGCCGAGGGCGGGCGCGTACAGCGCGCCGGTCAGCCCCGCGAGCGCCGAGCCGATGGCGAACGTCGAGACGTACATCCGATCGGTGTCGACGCCCATCGCGCGGGCGGTCTCGGGGTCCTTGATCGTCGCCCGCGCCTTGACGCCGAACTCGGTGCGCGTGAACAGCGCGTAGAGCCCGGCGAGGACGGCAATTGCGAGGATTGGCAACAAGACGCTGCGGTAGATCGACGAGGAAAACGGGCCGTAGCTCACGTTGCCCAGCGGCGTCGAGATGCTGTCGAGGCTCGATCCGAAGACAATCAACAGCAGTTGGGAGATGATCAGCGCCAGCCCCCACGTCGCCACCATCGAGTCCAGCAGCCGGTCGTAGAGGTGCCGGACGATCGTCCGCTCGACGATCACGCCGAACACCGTCGTCACGAGCACGCCGCCGACCATCGCCAGCGGCAGCGGAACGCCAGCGTGGTACGGAAGCGCGGTTCCGTAGACGCCAATCAGAATGAACTCGCCGTGGGCGAGGTTGATGACGCCCATCATCCCGAAGATGATCGCCAGTCCCACCGTCGCCAACACGATTAAGCCAAAGCTGTTGAGGAACTGGAACAACAGCGCGAGCATGTCGTTGGTCGACAGCTGAAGCGCAATCGGACTGGCTGTCACTGTCCACACCTCGCGGGCTGTCGGGGGTGGTCGTTTGTGTGGGAGAGTGTGTGCTCAGATGTCATAGACATCGCCGGGTTCGTACTGGGTGGTTTTGTCTTCCTCACGCAGGTCGCAGCCCTCGCCGTCTTCGACCTCTTCGCGCAGGAAGCTCGGCCCGATCACTTCCTCGTCGCTGAACGAGATCTCGTGGTCCTCGTCGGCGCGAGCGACCCGCATCACGTGCTCCATGTGGTGGGTCGCGCCATCGAGAACGAGATCGCCTGACGGGGCGCTGATCTCGACGCCCTCTTCGAGCACTTCGATCACTTCCTGCTGGTCGAACGTTCCGGCCTCTTCGACTGCATCGCGCCAGAGGTACACCGAGAAGTAGTTGTTCTGGGCTTCCTGGTTGATGTACTCGGCATCCTCGAACTCCTCGTAGAAGTCGCCGACGAAGTCCTCGCCTTCGCGCTCGTCGCCGAGTTCTTCCATGTAGCTGACGCCGCAGTAGACGTTGGTCAGTGCGGGTGGATCGTACCGTTTGTGCTCGTATCCCTGGGCCAACGCGGTCGACGTCCCGATCGGGATGTCTTCCATGTCGTTGTTCGCCCGTTGGTCGAAGAAGTTCTCGTGGTTCGCGCCGACCAGCATTGACATGATGAAGTCGGGGTCTTCGTCTTGGATTCGGTTAATGACAGACGAGAAGTCTGTCTCGCCCAGTGGGATGTACTCCTCTTCGATGATGTTGTAACCATTCTCCTCGGCGAGTACGTTGACCCAGTCACCCGAAAGCTGGCCGAAGTTGTAGTCAGCCGCGATAATGTAGATGTCTTCGCCGAACTCGTCGGCCATGTACGGCGTAACTTTGCCCAATTGCTGACGGGCGGTCGCGCCGACTGGGAAGATCGTGTTGTCACAGACGCCGCCTTCGTACTGCGTAGTGTAGAAGTATAGCTGTTCGTTCTCGTTGATAATAGGGCGGATCGCCTCGCGGGTCGCACTGGAGTAACCCGCCCATAGCGCGTCGACCTCGTCCTGCAGGATGAGCTGTTCGGTGAGTTCCTGGTAGCGTTCGTTGTCCGACTGTGGGTCGGGGTCGACGATCTCGATCTCCTCGCCGAGAATGCCGCCGTCGGCGTTGATCTCCTCGATGGCGAGCCGCGTGGCCTGCCATTTCGAGGTGCCGTTGAGCTGGAACTCGCCGGAGCGATCCTCCAGAATACCGACGGTCGGCGCGTCGCTCCCGCCGCTTCCCCCACCGGAGCAGCCTGCCAGCGAGAGTCCGAGACCGGTTCCAGCCGCCGCCAGAACTGAACGACGAGAGACTCGATTATTCATTCCGAATCACCCACTTTTGTAGTAAAATTGTGTTCATATTTGACTTGGTCAGCTTTTTTTCTACCATTTGCCTACTCATATTCGACATTGGTTTCCACAAGAAGATACCAGATAAACTTTTCTAAATTAATAGATATACAATTATATGAAATCATATGAGCTAATTCAACCTTATATATTGGACATTTAGAATAAAAATGGCCGATTCAAATTAGTAAAATGAATAAGAAATCAGTATCAAGAACAATTACTTGTTGTTATATAACTTGGTCGAATTTTAAAACGACTGTTGACATTCATCTCGTGTGGTTGGTAATAAATAACAATAATTCAAGCGGTCCCAAGCAGTATCCCACGAGTCACCCAGCCCCCGGTAAATCACAACAGCAGTTTCAGAACCTATTCCCAGGAAATTCAAAAGAGTATGGCGTGGAAGTCGTACAGGTTGATCCTCGGAACACGTCCAAACAGTGTTCGACGTGTGGGTGTACCCACGGCGACAATCAGTCTTGTGAAGCGTTCTGTTGTCAGAAGTGAATTCATATCGACAAGAAACTTTGTCTCGCGAACCCCCTTAACTCCGAGTCAACTTACGAACGTACAGACCTTCAAACAGTGAACTGTCCATTCGGTTCCAACGAACTCAAGCAGAATCTGTTTTTATCATTACGCGCATGTCGGGCGAATTAATAGAATTAGGATCGTCTTCCCAACTCTTGTCTAACTTGTCAATCCTCTCCTTGTATGGCAATTTAGTAGTTGTTCTTAAAAATTATTTTAGAATGTAGATTAGACAAAACCTGGCTAAGATTTCTAATTTCTTATGTTCTTACTACGCTATTGGATACTATTTATTGCTATAAACACAATATTTATATAAAAACTAGATAATTGTAGTACGTAGTAAAATGAGACATGGAGACATCTCGTCGTCAAGTAGTAACGTTGGTGTTGCAGTCCACCAGACAGCTGCACCGAGTCCTAGTTCCAAAGAAGAGGTACTAGAACAGTGCGAAAATATTGCAAATAAAATTAAAGGCATCAAAGCTGGAGCGCCAGGTGTTGATCTCGTTATTTTCCCGGAGTACTCGACGCAAGGGATCACCTACGATGAAGATCTCATGATGGAGCTGTCGACTGAAGTTCCAGGTCCAGAAACAGAGATCTTTTCCCAGGCGTGTATTGAAAACGATGTCTGGGGTGTGTTTTCGATCACGGGTGAGAAACACGAAGATCACCCGAATCGGAATCCATACAACACTCTCATATTAATTGATAACGAGGGAGAAATCCGTCAGAAGTACCGGAAAATCATCCCGTGGTGCCCAATCGAAGGCTGGACTGCAGGGGATCAAACGTATGTCACAGACGGTCCGAAAGGGCTGAAAATCAGTCTTATTATCTGTGATGACGGAAACTATCCCGAGATATGGCGTGATTGTACATACAAGGGTGCAGAATTGATTATTCGCTGCCAAGGATATATGTACCCTGCTGCAGAACAACAGGAACTCGTCGCACGGCATGCAGCGTGGAGCAACAATTCCTACGTTGCAGTTGCAAATCTGTCGGGACAGGATGAAGTGTACTCATTCTTTGGAAAATCCAATATTGTCGGGTTCGATGGTCGTGTCCTTGGACAATGTGGTGGCGAAAAGAATGTTTGGCAGTACGCTGAACTCTCCGTCCCCGAAATTAGGGATGCACGGAAAAACTGGCAGAGCCAAAACCACATGTACAAACTCCTTCACCGGGGATACACCTCAACCGAGGACGCCGGGCTCGGAGATGGTGAAGCCAAAAACCCGTTCAGTTTCTATGAGGACTGGGTGACCAACACAGAAAAAGCCAAAAACAAGATCGAAGACCTCACGCGATCGACGACGGGAACTGCCTGTGCACCAATTGAGGGACTCACAATTCCTGAAGAGGAACAAGAAGAAAAAGAACCACAAAAGGAGGTGCTTGACGCCGACTAACTGAACGGCTCTGTTACTCGTCGACGATTATCATTTTAACCTGTTGGACGCCACCAAGAGCGCGGAGCCGATTCGACAACTCGATTATTCTATCCCTTGAACCGTTGACAACTAACGTTTCCATGCAGGAATCGTGTGAGAGATGAATATGTTGGACTGACGTGATGATCTCTGCCATCTCGTGTTGAATTGTCTGGAGGTCGTCTGCCAACCCATCGACATGGTGGTTGTGAACAATAACGATCGTTCCGTAGTGAACTGTCTCGCTATCGGCTTCCCACTCGTAGTTCACAAAGAAATCGCGCAGCGAGTCACGAATTGCCTCCGAGCGGCTGGCATACTCCCAATCGTTGACAATGCCATCGAGACGGCCGATCATCGTCGACGGTAGTGTAAGGCTGATCCGGCTGATTTCGTCAGTCATACGTCCACCTATCTTAGTGAGACGCTTATGAATGATTGTTTCGGAACGGTAATACTGCAGGATACCAAAGTATTATTTGAGAGAGCGGATATACGCCAGATATGCACATACCGGACGGATACCTCGACATATTAATTGCGGTGGTGTTTGGCGGACTCTCGATCGTGGTTTTGAGCTTTGCCGCTCGGCGCGTTGGGCGGACGGTACCCGAGAGTCGCGCGCCACTGTTGGGAGTTGTTGCGGCAGGAATCTTTGCTGCCCAGATGCTTGATTGGCCGATCCCTGGCGGAACGAGCGCCCATTTTGTCGGTGGCGCGTTCGCCGCTATCCTTTTAGGACCGCATCTCGGCTCGTTGTGTGTCGCAACGGTAGTGACGATTCAGGCACTGGTGTTCGGCGACGGCGGACTCGTCGTCCTGGGAGCAAACGTGTTCAATATGGCAATTGTCGAGGTGTACGTTGGCTATGGGGTCTACCGAGCCCTCGCACCTCACGGTGAATTCCGGGCCGCATTCGCTGCGGGGTGGCTGGGAATCACCGCAGGTGCACTCGTCGCCGGGTTACAGCTCGGACTCTCATCAGCCTTTGAGTATCAACTACTGACAACTCTCTCGATTATGGGCGTTGGCCACCTCGTTCTCGGGCTCGTTGAAGGCGGTATCACAGCGGTTGTCTACCGCTACCTCGCCCAAGCCCGGCCTGATCTTCGGCCGACTGTGGATTCAGAGGTGACTGTCTCATGAACAAGTGGTTTCCGCAGGCGGTGACTATACTAATCGTCTTGACGCTGCTCGCACCAGCCTTTGGGTGGGCGGCCGGAGCAGTCGGCTACGCTGAGCCTCTAGAGAATGCCGCTGAAAAAACCGGCGCGGTTGACCATGCGGAGGCCGTCGAGATCGCCCTCATTCCGGACTATAGCATCGTCGGACTGAGTGGCCCAGCGGGAACGTTCGTCGCCGCCGTCGTCGGAACAGCGCTCACGCTCGTCGTCGCCGGAGCGATTGGTCGACTCCTCGGAACTACGCCGGATGCGAAGTGACCTCCTTGACCGGACTGTTGTGGCGATTGCAACCCGTGCACAGTGGTTTCTTCTGTCGGAGGATATGGCCACTCAAGATGGATTTTTGCAATCGGTTAAGCCAAGTGTAAAAATCATGGGTGTACTGGCACTCGTCTCAGTGACGGTTACTCAACAAGAACTTCAGATAGTCGGTCTACTGGTTGGTCTTTCGATGGTTTTGGCAGTTACCTCTCGAATTCCTCCTCGAATCTTTCTCGGTCGGCTGAGCGGCCCACCTGCAGTTGGTGCTATCGTTGTCGCCCCGCAAGCAGTGTTGATGGATGGTCCTCAGCTCTCAGTACTCCCATTGTCTGTCGACGGCAGCCTCTACGTGGCGATGTTTACTGTCCGGGTTGCCGCCTGTGTCGGGTTTCTATCTCTACTGCTGTTGACGACGCAATTTTCAACACTGCTGTCAGGGTTTGCTCGGCTTCGAGTACCCCGAATCGCTGTGTTGTTATTAGCAATTACCTACCGGTATCTGTTGTTGTTTTTCGCCGAACTTGAACAGATGATTCGAGCCCGCCAGAGCCGAACGGTAGCTGATCCGGATCTCCAGCGGACGTGGCAGGATTCTGGGAATTTCATTGGAACGTTTCTCTTGCGGAGTCTCGAACGTGGCGAGCGTGTCCAACGAGCCGCCCGTGCTCGCGGAGGTACCGGTGTGGCTCCTCATCAGTCTGCCATGGAGTTCGGGAGGGCCGATCTCGTCTTTGGACTGATCGTTGGAGCCAGTGTCTTTGGAGTGATACTATCGTGAGCACCGACCACGAGATCGTGATAGAAGCTACTGACCTCAGTTACGCCTATCCCGACGGAACCCTGGCACTGGATACAGTCGACGTCAACATCAAGCAGGGCGAACGGGTCGCCCTTTTGGGGCCAAACGGGGCTGGTAAAAGTACGCTATTGCAGTTGCTTGGGGGGTTACTCTCGCCGGAGACAGGTACCATTCAGTTCTTTGGAGAAACCGTTGATGCGGATACGGTCCGCGACCGACTGAGTGTACTCACCCAGGACCCTGCCGACTACCTGTTTAATCCAACCGTCAGAGAGGACTTAGCCTACGGCCCAACCCAACAGCAGCAACCACAAGAGACCATTGACCAGCAGGTCGAGGCCGTTGCCGACCGGTTGGGACTCACGGAGTTGCTGTCGAAGCCCCCGTTCCGACTTAGTGGTGGTGAGCAGCGCCGGGCGGCATTGGCGAGCGCACTGACTGTCGAGCCGGAGGTATTACTGCTTGACGAACCGCTGAGCAACGTCGACGCAGTCAACCGCGCCGAAATCCTTGATTTGCTTGATGAGCTCTCCGAGCGTGGTGTGACACTTGTCACTTCGACGCCGGATACTGAGTTGATTCCACACCTCGCTGATCGAGTTATCCTCTTATCAACCGATGGATCGATTCGTGTAACGGGGTCGACGCGAACCATCCTGACTGACACGGCGCTGCTGGCCGAGTGTAATCTTCGGCCGCCGCAAGTCGTCCGACTGTTCGACGGAAACGAACCTGTCCCGCTGACAGTCGCTGAAGCACGAACTCGGCTTGATTAGGACTGGATCGCCAGTCGACTGACTACGAGCCGTGCCGTAGACTACGTTCGAATAGTCGTTCATCCAGTTTCACCGTTGTTGTTTTCATACTGTCGTGAAACATCCGGTCCAAAAACCAGAATTACACCAAAAGAAAGCCTTTTATTTTAGGTGTGCAGACTAATATCTGTTATGGTAACACAAACATCCATTTGTAATTCGATATGGTCTACGGAGGTCAACTCCTGATGAGTGATCTCGTACCCGGTGAACTGGTGGCTGCCGACGAACCAGTCGAAATCAACGTTGGCCGGGAGACGGCAAGCGTTTCCGTTGAAAACACAGGCGACCGACCCGCACAGGTCGGTTCGCATTTCCACTTCTTTGAGACCAATCCCGCTCTGTCGTTTGACCGAAAAGCAGCCTACGGTATGCGACTCGATGTTCCGGCCGGGACCTCCATCCGATTCGAGCCAGGGTGTGAGGAGGACGTCGATCTCGTTGCGATCGGCGGTGACCGGGTTATGCACGGGATGGCTGGACTCGTTAACGGGGATCTCGACGACGACGAGGTACGGGAACAGGCGTTTGAGCGCGCTATCGAGGCAGGCTATCTGAGGACTGACTAATGAGTCGTAAACTCAATCGTCAAACCTACACTAATCTCTATGGAGCGACAGAGGGAGACAAGATTCGACTCGGCGACACGGCGCTGTTCGCGGAGGTCGAAGAGGACCGCATCACCCGAGGCGACGAGTCGGTTTTCGGTGGCGGAAAAACGCTTCGTGACGGACAGGGACTCAAACCGGGCTATACCGCCGAAGAGGGGGCGCTCGATTGGGTTCTCACGAACCTCGTGATCCTGGATCCGGTGTTAGGAGTTATTAAGGCCGATATCGGAATCAAAGACGGGTATATCGCGGGTATTGGAAACGCAGGGTCGCCCGAGACGATGAACGACGTCGACGAGGATCTCATTGTCAGCGGAAACACGGAGGTTATTTCGGCCGAAGGAAAAATCGCAACAGCAGGCGCTCTTGATATACACGTTCATTTTAACTCAGCGCAACTACCAACACATGCCATTTCCTCAGGGGTTACAACGATGCTTGGTGGCGGGGTTGGTCCCTCGACGGTCGGCATCATCACGAGTGGGAAAGAAAATCTCAAGTTGATGATGCAGGCTGCCGAGGCGTGGCCGATAAACTTCGGATTCTACGGAAAGGCGAACTCCTCGCGACCAGAGGTAATCCACGAGCAGGTCGAAGCCGGTGCTGTTGGACTCAAGATACACGAAGACTGGGGAGCAACGCCCGATGTGATCGATACCGGTCTGACGGTAGCAGACGAAACCGGCGTGCAGCTTGCGATCCACACTGATACACTGAATGAATCCGGATTCGTTCAAAATACAGTAGATGCAATCGACGGGCGGACAATTCATACCTTCCACATCGAGGGTGCAGGCGGCGGCCACGCTCCCGACGTCCTCGAATTAGTCGGCGAAGATCATATGCTGCCGTCGTCAACCAACCCATCGATGCCGTATACGGTCAACACCTTCGACGAACACCTCGATATGGTGATGATCTGTCACCATCTCAATTCGGACGTCCCCGAAGACGTTGCGTTCGCCGAATCGCGTGTTCGTGCTGAGACTATCGCCGCCGAAGACGTGCTCCACGATGAGGGCGCGGTTGCAATGATGACCACAGATTCCCAGGCAATGGGACGGATGGGCGAGTTACTCTGCCGGACGTGGCAGACTGCCCATAAAATGAAACAACAGCGTGGTCCGCTCCCGGCTGACGAAGGGACCGGTGCCGATAACGCTCGGATTAAGCGATATCTCGCCAAATATACCATTAACCCTGCAATCACAGCAGGTATTGACAGCTACGTTGGGTCGCTCGAACCGGGCAAGATGGCCGACATCGTCCTGTGGGATCCGGCATTCTTCGGACTGAAACCAGATGTCGTTATCAAAGGCGGCTTCCCAGCGTATGCCGCGATGGGTGAGGCAAACGGTTCGCTCATGACCTGTGAGCCGATCCAGCAGCGCCCCCAGTATGGCGCATTTGGATCTGCAAAACACACCACAAGTGTCCAGTTCGTGAGCCAACAAGCCTACGACAGAGATATCGGCGAAGAGTATGGACTCTCGAAAATGACGGTTCCGGCCTCAAATACGCGGTCTCTCACGACCGATGCGTTCTATCATAATTCGTATAATCCTGAAGTGGATGTCGACGCTCAGACGTTCGAGGTCTCGATCGACGGCGAGCCCGTCACTTGTGAACCGGCCGACGAACTCCCACTCACACAGCGGTATACACTATGAAACTCTCACCAAAAGACAACGAACGACTCACGATTTTCATGGTCGCCGAGTTGGCCCGTCGTCGGAAAGACCGTGGTATCGAACTCAACCACCCAGAGGCCGTGGCTTACATTTCGGATTGGGTCTGCGAACGGGCTCGTGAAGGCATGAACGTTGCCGAAATCCGTGCGGAGTCGACTGGGCTCTTAACACGTGAGGACGTCATGGATGGCGTCCCCGAGATGATCGGCATGGTGCAAGTCGAACCCACGTTCCCCGACGGCACGAAACTGGTGACGATCCACGATCCGATCCGCGGTGACAGCCGAGCGCAGCTCGAAGAATGACATCCTCCTCGTCGTAAACAGGCCGAGACCTTCAGTCTCGCTTGAAGCTGGACGAGATCTACCGATATCTCTGTGAGTGTGTACACCACCGAACTCAGCGATGTCACCCTTATGCAAACTCAAATCTGGTGTGACTGTCTATCAAGAGTCGACGGTATCGAACGGAGCTGTGCCGCTGGCGCGAGAATCGGTAGCAAGGCCAATTAATCACAGAAAGAGTTCTTGAAAAATATATTCTGTCAAAAAATCCAATGAAACAACTGACTTTTTGTATTCTCTCTACTCAAAGGAGATATTTTATTATACATCTCTATTTTGTCTACTATTGCAGTATAAGAAAGTTTTTTGTGCTATTTAGTTCAACAGCAGCTTGTTATGGTGGCTTGTTCAAAACAAATGTATGGTCTCTTTTCGTTGGAGGATCATCGGACATGAGTGGTCTCACTCCTGGTGAGATTTTACCAGCAACAGACTCAATCGAAATCAACGCGAACCGCGAGACGGCGAGTGTAACCGTCGAAAACACCGGCGATCGGCCCGCACAGGTCGGCTCACATTTCCACTTTTTCGAGTGCAATCCGGCGCTGTCGTTCGACCGAGAGACCGCCTACGGGATGCGGCTCGACATTCCAGCCGGAACTGCCGTTCGGTTCGAACCGGGATGTGAGGAGGACGTCGACCTCGTGGCCTACGGCGGTAACCGAATCATGCGCGGGATGGGCGGCCTCGTCGAGGGGCCGCTTGACGACGAGGAGGTAAAGCAGGCAGCCTTCGAACGCGCCCGTGAGGCGGGCTATATGGAGGCCGACGAATGAGCCGCGAACTCTCCCGAGAGGCCTACACGAGTCTCTTTGGGGCGACCGAGGGCGACCGGGTTCGGCTCGGCGACACCAACTTGCTTGCCGAGATCGAACACGACCACACGACTTACGGCGACGAGGCGGTCTTCGGCGGCGGCAAGACGATGCGCGACGGGATGGGAATGCAACCGGGGACCACACAGGCCGAGGGGGCCCTCGACTATGTCTACACGAACGTCGTCCTCATCGATCCCGTTCTCGGCGTCCAGAAGGGCGACCTCGGCGTTCGGAACGGGGAAGTCGCTGGCTTCGGCAAGGCCGGGAATCCTGACACGATGGACGGCGTCGACGAGAATCTCGTTATCGGTGCAAGTACCGACGCGGTACCCGCCGACGGCCTCGTCGCCACACCCGGCGCGTTCGACATTCACGTCCATTTCAACAGCAAGGAGCTGTTCGAACACGCCCTGGCAAGCGGCGTGACGACGATGATGGGCGGCGGCTACGGTGGCGGTGCGACCACCTGTACGCCCGGCCCCGAGAACATCAAGCGGTTCCTACAGGCTGCCGAGGAGTACCCGATGAACGTCGGCTTCTACGCCAAAGGCAACAGCAGCCAGCCCGAATCCATCATCGAGCAGATCGAGGCCGGTGCCTGCGGGCTGAAACTCCACGAGGACTGGGGGTCGACGCCCGCGGTAATCGACTGCGCTCTGGACGTCGCTGATGAGGAGGACGTGCAGGTCTGTATCCACACCGACACCCTCAACGAATCGGGGTTCGTCGAGGATACCTTCGACGCTGTCGACGGCCGAACGATCCATACCTTCCACATCGAGGGAGCCGGTGGGGGCCACGCCCCCGACGTGCTCGAACTGATCGGCTACGAGCATATGCTGCCCTCGTCGACGAACCCGTCGATGCCCTATACCGTCAACACGTTCGACGAACACCTCGATATGGTGATGGTCTGTCACCACCTGAACCCCGATGTCCCGGAGGACGTTTCCTTTGCGGAGTCCCGGATTCGATCAGAGACAATCGCGGCCGAGGACGTGCTCCACGACATGGGCGCGATCAGTATGATGACCTCCGACTCCCAAGCGATGGGTCGGATGGCTGAAGTCATCTGTAGGACGTGGCAGACTGCTCATAAAATGAAAGCCCAGCGTGGGCCACTGCCAGCCGACGAGGGAACGGACGCGGACAACAGCCGCATCCAGCGCTACGTCGCCAAATACACGCTCAACCCCGCGATCGTGGCGGGAATCGACGACTACATCGGCTCGCTGGAGGTCGGCAAGATGGCCGACATCGTCCTCTGGGAACCCGAGTTCTTCGGCATCAAACCGAAGTACGTCATAAAGAGTGGCTTCCCAGTCCACAGCGAGATGGGCGAAGCCAACGGCTCGCTGATGACCTGCGAGCCCGTGATGCAGCGCTCGCGCGAAGGGGCGGTCGGCAAGGCGAAAAACGCACTGAGCACGACGTTCGTCAGTCAGACCGCCTACGAGAACGGCATTGGCGAGGAACTCGATCTAGAGTCGACCATTCGGCCCGTCGAGGGCACCCGCGAGGTCGGCAAATCGGATATGCTGCACAACGACTACTCGCCGGAGAACATCGATATCGACGCCCAGACGTTCGAGGTCGAAGTCGACGGCGAACACGTCACCTGCGAACCGGCCGACGAACTCCCACTCGCACAGCGGTACACACTATGAAACTCTCACCAAAGGACAACGAACGACTCACGATCTTCATGGCGGCCGAACTCGCTCGCCGCCGAAAGGAGCGCGGTATCGAACTCAACCATCCTGAAACGATCGCCTACATCTCCGATTGGGTCTGCGAACGAGCCCGCGAGGGGATGAGCGTCGCCGAGATCCGAACGGAGGCGACGGGCCTCTTGAGCCGAGAGGACGTGATGGAGGGCATCCCGGAGATGGTCGGGATGATCCAGGTCGAACCGACGTTTCCCGACGGTACCAAACTCGTGACCGTTCACGATCCGATCCGGGCCGACAGCCAGGAGCAACTCGACTGATGGGGTACAGAGACGTCGCCAAAGTCGGCCTCGGCGGACCGGTCGGCTCGGGCAAAACCGCGATGGTCAAACGGCTCGTCCCGCGGCTCGACGACGCCGGCTACAACGTCGGCGTGATCGCCAACGACATCATGACCCAGGCCGACGCCGAGCAGTTGCAGGCGTCGTTCGCGGGTCGACTCGACGAAGACCTCATTGCGGGCGTCGAGACTGGCGCGTGTCCACACACAGGAATTAGAGAGGACCCCTCGATGAATCTCGCCAAGATCGACGAGTTCACCGAGGCCCATCCCGAACTGGATGTCGTCCTAATCGAATCCGGCGGCGACAACCTCGCGGCGACGTTCAACCCTGAACTGGCCGACTACTTCGTGTTCGTCATCTCGGTGGCCGAAGGCGACGACATCCCGGCCAAACGGGGCCCGGGCGTCACGCAGGCGGATCTGCTTGTGATCAATAAGAAAGATCTCGCACCCTACGTCGACGCCGATCTCGAGCTGATGGAGCGCGATTCCAAGAGAGTCCGTGGCGACGAACCGACAGTCTTCACGAACTGCAAGACCGAAGAGGGAATCGACGAGGTGGTCGAGTTGATCGAACGGAGCGTTCTGTTCGCGTGAGTACGAACACCGAAGGCCCAGCAGTACCGCCTGCCTTCCGGAAGTACGGCGAGCAACACCTGCCGCAGTCCCCCGCGTTCGGCCACGGGAAAAACGGCGTCGCCGAGTTGGTGGTGGGTCGGGAGGGCGACAACCCTACCCGGCTGCTGTCGGACTACGTGAAGGTTCCCTACCACCTCACCGGCACGCTCGACAGCGATCCGGCTCCGGGACTGACGACGATCTGCCTGCAGGACCCGACCGGTGCCGTCACGCAGGGCGACCGCCAGACGCTGTCGGTCGAGGCCCGTCCTGGGGCGCGCGCACACGTGACGACCCAGAGTGCGACCAAGGTACAGAGCATGAAAGCCAGCTACGCCCATCTGGATGCCACACTCGTCGCCGACTCGGGGGCGTATCTCGAATACCTGCCGGGGCCGACGATCCTCAACGAGAACGCCCGGTGTCTGCAGACCACGTCGGTCGAGATGGCAAATGACGCGACCGTCATCGTCGGCGATGTGTTCGTGCCGAACGGCCTGTCGGACCACGAGCCGTTTAGTTTCGACCACTTCCACAGCCGGACCGAAGCGACGGTCGACGACTCACTGGTCTGTGCGGATGCGGTCGACCTTCGGCCCGCCGAGCGAGACCCCCGTGATCCGGCGACCGTCGGTGAGTTCGGTGTTATCGGCACGCTGTACGTCTTCGCACCCGACGCCCAGGAACTCGGCGAGCTCGCCGGAGCGATTCACGACCGGCTCGCCGAACTACCTGCCGTCCAAGGTGGCACCTCTCTGTTAAAAGATGACGCTGGTCTGACGGTCCGCGTACTCGGTGACCGGAGTGCCGACGTGACCGCTGCCATCGAGGCGGCGTGGGACGAGAGCCGACGCACGCTTCTCGGCGTCGGCGCGCCGATCGGGGAGGCGGCACGATGAACCGCGTGGAGGAGACGCGATGATCCGCGTCGACGGCGTCGTCGGCACCACTGACGACCCCGAGATCGACGACGCGATCGCGGCCCACCAGGCGGCGGGGACGCTCGAAATCGTCACCCTCGACAACACCGACCGCCGGAAGTCCCGGCTGCGGGTCGAAACCGACGCCGGGACCGATCTCGGCGTGCTGGTCGACAAGCCGGAACTCGCCGCGGGCGACGTGCTCGTACTCGACGACGATCGTGCGGTAGTCGTCACCTTCGAGTCGCGCGAGGCGTTCGTAATCGAGCTTCCCCGGTCGACGCCCGCTGCGGCGGTTGAACTCGGCCACCGAATCGGCAACCAACACTGGGATATCGCGGTCGACGGCGGGACCATTTATATACCAGTCGAGGCTGACAAAGCGATCATCGAGGACGTTCTCGGGCCATATCTCCCGGCCAATGCCAGGACACGCTACGAGATCGTCGACGCCGAGCGGTTCACAAACAGCGACCAGTCAATCGATCACAGTCCTGGGCTGGACCACGAACACGACCATTCGCATAGCCACGAGTCGGACGACAGCCACGATAATTCGCACGGATCAGATCACAGCCATTCACACGAAAGAGACCACCACCATGACTGACTCCGGAGCCTTTTTGACGGCGCTGCGCCTCTCGGATTCGATGCTTCCAGTGGGAACGTACACCGCCTCGTACGGTGTCGAACAGTACCTCAACGAGGGATACGTCGACACGGCCGACGACCTCGGCGAGCTGGTCGAGGGCTATCTTCGGGGTGTGATCGGTCCCGCAGAGATCGTTGCACTCGGCCACGCCCACCGCGCGACGGCCGCTGGTGATCTCGACGAGGTTCTCGCGGCCGACGAACGGCTCGGAGCCGCAACGCTCCCTGCCGAGTTCCGCGAAAGTTCCGAAAAAGCTGGCGCGAAGCTTCTGGATCTCTTGGCACACACTGATGATGGGCCGTTTGCGGCCGCCAGTCTGGACGGGATCGTCGACGAGTATAACACCGCGCTCACTACGGGCCAGACTGCGGGACACTACCCGGTCATTCTGGGGATGGTCTGTCAGCGCGCCGGAATCAGCTGTCTGGAGGCGGCGTTCGTCAGCGCCTACTCGACGGTGACCGGGCTGCTTGGCGCCGCCCAGCGGCTCGGTCGGTTCGGTCATACGGACATCCAGTCACAGCTGTCGACGCTGTTTCCAGTGATCGAAGAAATATGCGAGCAGTACCATGATGCCGACCTCGGGGCGATGTACTCGTTTGCGCCGCTGGCAGACGTAATGGGGATGACGCACGAGCGAGCCGACCGGCGGCTCTTTATGAGTTAGGCAGTCGCTACTATTCGTTTCAGACGGAGCGAACGTCTCATACAGACGAACTATCGAAACTGAGTGTCACCCGAACAGTTCGACGAATCTGTTCGTAGCCTCGTCGGTGCCGACGACCACCAGTTCGTCGCCGCGCTCGAAGTAGAACTCGGGCGGGAGATCAGTGAGCAACTCGCCGTTGCGTTCGACCGCAACCACCGTCGACCCGGTGCGTTCTCGGACCCCGGCTCCCATGAGAGTCTTGTCGTTGAGTCCGCGAGCGGTCATCTGGATACACTCGATTTGGGTGTCCATCGCGAGGATTTTTTCGGTATCGAGAATCTCCGCGGCTATCGCTCGGCCACTGACGGTCGACAACGAGAGTACGTACTCCGCGCCCGCGCGGTAGGTCTTCCTGATTGCGCCCGTCGACTCGGCACGGGCGACAATCTCGGTCTCGGGGTTGAGATCACGGACGACAAGCGTGGCGAACTCGGTGGTCGTGTCGTCCGGTAGCGCGAGTACGACCGATCGGGCCTTCTCGACGCCAGCCTCGCGGAGCACTTCGGGGTCGGTTGCATCGCCGACGATGTCGACACCCGGTAGGTCGGCTTCGTCGACGACGGTGTACGGTAGATTGGCCTCGTCGAGCCGACGGGCAACGAGTTCGCCGACTTCGCCATAGCCGAGAACGACCGTCGGACCCCTGTCGAGGCGTCTGACCGACGACGTCGACTCGCGTTCGAGCTGTTGGAGCTGTGACTCCTCGCCGGTGACGATCAGATACGTGCCGCTGTCGAGAACCATCTCGGGCGAGGGCGGCATCTCGAAGTTTCCGTCCTGCCACGCGCCGACGACCGTACAGCCGTAGCGCTCGTGAATCGCGCTCGCGGCGAGCGTCGAACCGGCGAGTCGACAGTCGCCAGCGATCGGAATCTCCGCGATGGCGAACGCCTCGCCGATCTCGATCGCGTCGGCGAAATCCGCTCTGAACCCCGTCGTGAGCTTTCCTGCGAGGCTCTCGCCGAGAAGCTTGCGTGGCGACAACACGGTGTCGGCTCCGGCGAGTTGGTGGTACCGCTCCAGTGCGGGGTCCTCGACGACGCTGATGATCTGGACCTCGTCGTTGGCCTCTTTGGCCGCCAGCACGATGCTGGCGTCGACACGATCCGAAACGTCGGCGACGAGCGCACGGGCCGACGAAATCCCGGCCGCAGTGAGACCCTCTACCGACTCCGGGTCGGCGTGGATGACCGGAAATCCCTCGGTGTACAGCTCGTCGGCCCGGTCGCCATCCGACTCCATGAGGACGTATTCGACGCCGTCGGCTTCGAGCTCTGAAATGAGCGTCTCCGCGCGCGAGGTGTACGTACAAATGATAACGTGATCAGTGAGTTCGGCGTCCGCAGCAGTCGGTGCCGATGTCGACAGGAGTTCGCGAAGTACGGGCAGAAAGACGGCCGGGAGCGCGACGAAAAACAGGGCGACGCCGGTGATATCGAGCAGCATCACCATCACGTTCATCTGTGGGCTCTCCCACGGCGAATCCGACCCATAACCGGTCGCCGTAAACGTCTCGACGACGACCTGTATAGAGTGCAGAAACGAGTGGGGATACGATGGCTCGTAGGTTCGCATCCCGTAGTCGTAGGCGACCGCCGAGACGAGAACGACCGCCGCGATAAAAAGGACGTAGCCGAGCGCCCGTTTTTTTACCGAACTCATACGGTCGGATGCCGCTCGCATCGAAAAGGTGTTCCGTTTGCCAGGTGGTTCGTGGGTTCGCTACTCGGCCGTCGCGTACGCACGCGTCACGTCGACTAGCGTTTTGCGATACTCGCTTTCGGTTGGATCGCTGCCGAGTGATTTAAACCGATCCTTGAACGCCGCGAGATCGACTGTCGGTGCGTCTGCGGCGGCGGCCTGAGCCAGATCGTACAGGCGGTGGCTGCTGTCGATCAGGCCGTGCCGCTCGACGAGACCGAGGGCGAACGCGGCGTTGACCGCTGTGATCTCTGGGTCGGCTCCTGGAGTCTCGAGCCGGGAGTCGGGGCGGCGGTCCTCTGTGGGCCGGTCGGCGAGTGCATCGGCGAGTGTGGCTGCGAAGAAATCGATCAGCTTTGTGGCCGGAGCCAGATCGAGGGTGATGTCGTCGGCGTAAATGTCCTTCATGTGGTTGGCGATCTGGTAGCAGTGGGTGAGCTTGCGACGCTCGACGGATGTACCAGCCAGCGCCAGAAACAGCGCCTCTTCGGTCGACTGGGTGTGCGAAGCGTGGCGCTGTTCGTAGCGGGCCATATGGGCGAACTCGTGGAGCGCGAGCTCGCGGGCCATCACGCTGGTTGCGGCCTGTCTGGAAATGTTGAGCACGTGGCGGTCGTCGTAGTGGGCCACCCAGGTTCGTTCGTCGGGATTCTCGCGGATCTGGACGTCGACCGGCCGCGAAAGCTCGTACTCGGTTTCGAGGAGTGTGGCCGCGCTCAAAAACGGATCGGGGGCGACGGTTCCCTTCACGCGAACATCCATGTGTGGGTGTACCAAGGGGTGGGCGCTATATGGGTGTTTCGCGACCGACAGGCGCGCTTTCGTCGGCCGAAACGGTGTGGCGCATGATGTGCTATGTCGACCGGGCAGCCGCCCGCAAGACGGGTTCGGTGTGGTATTCTGTTACATACGGAGGCCGCGGTATTTCGGCGTTCTGCGGGCAGTGACAGCCGATTCATCGGAGGCCGAAACACTACCCTTTTGACCCTCCTGCTGGTACCACCCTGTATAATGGGCCGACGAAAAAAGATCGTTCAAGAATGTGAACGGCTGATGGACAACCCGGAGCACATCCGGAACATCGCCATCGCCGCGCACGTCGACCACGGCAAGACAACGCTTTCTGACAACCTTCTGGCAGGCGCAGGCATGATTTCGCAGGACACCGCGGGCCAGCAACTCGCGATGGACACCAAAGAGGACGAACAGGAACGCGGGATCACCATCGACGCGGCAAACGTTTCGATGACCCACGAGTACGAGGACACTAACCACCTCATCAACCTGATCGACACCCCCGGCCACGTCGACTTCGGTGGCGACGTGACCCGTGCGATGCGTGCCGTCGACGGTGCGCTTGTGGTCGTCGACGCAGTCGAAGGCGCAATGCCACAGACCGAAACCGTGCTCCGACAGGCGCTCCGCGAGGGCGTCAAACCGGCCCTTTTCATCAACAAGGTCGATCGGCTCATCAACGAGCTGCAGGAAGGCCCCGAAGAGATGCAGGAACGCCTCATGGCGGTCATTCACGACGTCAACGAACTCATTCGCGGAATGACCGAAGAGAAGGAATACGACTGGACCGTCTCTGTCGAAGAAGGCACTGTCGCACTCGGTTCTGCGCTGTACAAATGGGGTGTCTCGATGCCCTCGATGCAGCGTACCGGAATGGACTTCGGCGACATCATGGAGCTCGAACAGAACCTCGAACGCGAGGAGCTTCACGAGCGAACGCCGCTTTCGGACGTCGTGCTCGATATGGTCGCCGAGCACTTCCCGAACCCGGTCGACGCCCAGCCGCGTCGTATTCCGACGGTCTGGCGCGGTGACAGCGAGTCCGAACTCGCCGAAAGCATGCGTCTGGTCGACGACGAGGGAGAAGTCGTCTTCATGTCGACCGATATCTCGATGGACCCGCACGCCGGCGAAATCGCCACGGGGCGACTCTTTTCGGGAACCATCGAAAAAGGTCAGAACCTCTACGTCTCGGGGACCGCAGGCACCAACCGTGTCCAGTCAGTCGGGATCTTCATGGGTGGCGAACGTGAGGAGGTCGACCGCGTTCCGGCAGGCAACATCGCCGCCGTCACCGGTCTGAAGGACGCGATTGCAGGGTCGACGGTTTCGTCTACCGAGATGACGCCGTTCGAGTCGATCGAGCACATCTCCGAGCCGGTCATCACGAAATCCGTCGAAGCGAAATCGATGGACGATCTGCCGAAGCTCATCAAGACGCTCCAGCAGGTCGCCAAAGAGGACCCGACGATCCGCATCGAGATCAACGAGGACACTGGCGAGCACCTGATCAGCGGGCAGGGTGAACTTCACCTCGAAGTCATCACCCACCGGATCCGTGACAACCAGGGTATTCAGGTCCACACCGGTGAGCCGATTGTTGTGTTCCGCGAGCAGCCTCAAGAGAAATCCCGCGAGGTCGAGGGTGTCTCGCCGAACCGCCACAACAAGTTCTACATCACCGCCGAACCGCTCGATCAGGATATCGTCGACGCGATCAAGCTCGGCGAGGCGTCGATGGATATGCCCGAACTCGAACGGCGCGAAGCCCTGCAGGAAGCAGGCATGGACAAGGACGACTCGCAGATCGTCGAGCATATGTACAAAACGAACATCCTGCTCGACGAGACGAAGGGTATCCAGCACCTCAACGAGACGATGGAACTGGTCATCGAGGGGATCGAAGACGCGCTCGAAGACGGCCCGCTGGCCGCCGAGCCCGTCCAGGGTGCGCTGCTCCGCCTCCACGACGCCAAACTCCACGAGGATACCATCCACCGTGGTCCTGCACAGGTTATTCCGGCCTCCCGTGATGCGGTCCACCGCTCGCTGATCGACGCGAAGATCAAGCTTCTCGAACCGATCCAGAACGTTCGGATCGACGTTCCCTCGGAGTACATGGGTTCGGCCTCCGGCGAGATTCAGGGTCGACGTGGCCGAGTCGACGACATGTACCAGGAGGGCGACCTCATGGTGATCGAAGGCATTGCACCCGTCGAAGAGATGATCGGCTTCTCGTCGGACGTTCGCTCGGCGACCGAAGGTCGTGCGTCGTGGAACACCGAGAACGCTGGCTTCCGCGTGCTGGTCGACAATCTCCAGACCGAGAAGATCGGCGAGATCCGCGAGCGCAAGGGCATGAAGCAGGAACTGCCACCGAGCATCGACTACATCTAACGAGGCCGTCTGCTGTTTGTTTTTGAGGTGTATTTTATCATTGCTGGCTCTGTGGTCCGTCGACTTTCGAGGTTAGGTAGTTCCAGATAGCAACTGTTCTAATCGTGTTGACCGAGTGCAGCAACTATTAATGACTCTTGCTCAATACTCCCAATACTCTCTGAACAGAACTCACGATTACAAACGCTCGCTCTGTTTGAAGTCTAGGAGACTCGACTGGTATCGAACGTAATCGAAATTTATAAACCAAATAAAGCAGCCAAAGTATTAGATTTTGTGTTCGAACAGTACCTGACTCGAATCACCACTCTCCCAGATTATTTCTAGCGTTTTCCCCTCTTCCAGTTCGATATCATTGTATACATCATCATCTTCATATAATACATTTTTATCATTATCTACCTCACCATCTGGGTGCTGAAGGTCACTCGGACTGTCGGCTCTGTACCATAGGTACTCATCTGGCCCATCGTCTCGTGTTTCGAATGGATCATCTACTTCTTGCTTAGTATCCTCAAGATATGGTCCAGATGTCAGAATGGTACTTTCGCGTGTCGAACTTGTCACACTATCTTCTCGAATCCACGGACGGTCAACCACACGATGTTCGCCACCCGAGGTTCCTCTCACAGACTCTGGACCAGCTTCGTGTGCAGGCTCCCCATCTACTTTGACGGAAATCTGTTTAGGGTCAATATCATCTCCACCCACATGTTTGAGTTCAACAACATAATCGAATGTTCTTGTTTCATCATTACCAGCGTATGGATCCACATACTCGTAATCTTCGATGGTTTCGGCCTCGAACTGCGCCTGTGGCGGTGATTCGCTGACCTCATCTCCCACGCCGAGCACTGTCGACCCGATCACGGCCGCGATAATCACCGTCACGGCGACCATGAGAATCACGCCAATGACTGGGCTCACACCACGCTGTTCATTCCAAATGTGTATGTGTTTACCCCGAAGTCTCAACAGCCGGTACAGCGTGAGCTCGTGAGATCATCTTATTGCTGCTGACAACTCGACGAAGTTCCTCGTAGGGATTGCGTCCCTGCTGGCGCCACGTCGCCAGCAGGGACAAGACTGTCTCATGAACGAACATTCCTCGGTCATTACGGAGTGTTCCGATGATTTTCCGGAGAACGACTGGTTCACGAAGTGCGTTCTCAGCTGCGTTGTTCGTCGGGGAGACCGCTGGCTCACCGACGAAGGTGAGCCAGTGGTCGATCCCTCCTTCGATCTTGCCGAGTAGTGTTGCCACTGGTTCGGCGGTTACTGACCGCTCAACGAGCGATATAAGCCCGTTCTGGCACGATCGGTGCATCTGTGCTCTCTCACGAGGATTTGGGTCGGTCTCCAGCCACGACTGGAGACCGACGAACATCTGCTTGAGATACCGATGAACCGGCTCTGCCTCCTCGTGGTCACTAGCAACGTCTTCGGCTTCTCGGAGAATATGTGCCCAGCACCGCTGAAGATTATTGCTGAACGCTGGATACGCCGTCCACCCATCGCAGATGACCGTTCCCGTGAAGTCCTCGCCGAGGACTTCTGCGGGAACATCACTTCCACGACTCTCTCTTACGGCGTAGAGCGTGTACTCGCTCGTCCGAAACGTCCAGATCCACGCTTGCTCACCTTCTCGTTTGATCCCGGTTTCGTCAACGTGAACGATCGCTGCTTGCTGAATCTGTCTCCGAACCTGTTCGTATTCACAGCGACCGGCGCGCGCAGCGCGCTCGGTCGCGTGCCACGCGGACGCGCCCGAGAGTTCTAACCCGTGCAGTTGCTCGAAGCGATCAGCGATTTTCCGGTAGGGGAAGCGGTGCTCGTACCGAGACAGTGCTGCTTGGGAGATGACGTTCACCCCGAACTGCCCCTCATCGGGGCAGTCGGGGTGTGTAGCAACTGTGTCTGTTCCGCAAGAGCCACACAAATAGTAGTGGCGGTTGTACCGGGTGACTTCTGGGGGTTGCGGATCAGGAATCTCCTCGACGAGTCGGGGGCTGATGCCCACCGACTCGTCGAAGTGTTCGCCACAGTCAGGACAGCACTCACAGGTGACCTCGATCTCGTGGTCAGGCACAGGCGTTGAACGCCACTCCGGGTCGTGACCGTCCTTTCTCCCGGGAGTGCCGCCGTCGGTTTGAACATCATCGTCTTCATCGTCCTCCGAGGTCGGGGACTCATTCGTCCCCGACCGTCGCTTACTGGGCGGTGTATGCGGATTTTCGTATTTGCGAAGGCGGATTTCGAGCTCGTCTATCCGCTCGTCCTTTTGATCAACTTCCTGTTCAAGCTCCTCAACTCGTTGCTCAAGTTGGAGAAGCCGAGAAAGGAGCTCGTCTTTGGTAAAATCGTCTGTGTTCACAGACTCCACCAACCAGTAGTGACAGCAGAGATAATGGGATGGGCTCCGCTGCGGAGCCCATCCCTGAGGGGCGCATCCAGCCTCTGCTGTCTGTTCATATCGCATCCGTTGAACGCTTCCTACGAGACAATACCGAAATCAGCTCGGGCTAAACACATACCCAAATGTTAATGCTGTCCATTATGAATAACGGGCAGTATCACACGGTATAAAATTTGCCAATATATTATCATTGATGATATCTTAGAGGGTTGATCGTGGTTCCGTTTATATACAAAGGAAGTGAGCGAGTGTCGACTGACTGACGCCGGTCGACCAATGGGGTGGCCGGTAACGGATTCAATAGGGGTCGATTGCAGTTAGCGTTGTAGCCATCTGGTGATTTACATGGGCCTCACCCGCGGCATCGGTCGACAAGCGCGGGCCATACCACGAAGCCGAGATAGGCGACGAGAAAGCCGACGAGATAGCCAGCGAGATGACCCCAGACGTTGGTCCGCGAACCGACGAACACGAGTGCCCCGGCGATTCCACAGACGAACACCGTCGGGCCGATCAGAAACGCCAGCCGGATGTCCGGCGGGAGGTGGCGATTGTACTCGTCAAGTCGACGGGGCGGGTCGCGCTGCCAGAACAGCCCACCAAGTAGGAGCCCACAAACCCCCAGTCCAACCGCGAGCACTGGTCGAATCGGAAACAGCGACGACGAGGGAACGATGAAGACGACTGCCAGCGAGGCCAAAAACGGAACGGCCGCCCACGCAGTGTCGACCTCGCCGTTGGTCACCTCCTCGGCAGCCGCAGCGATCGCAACCAGCAGAAAGCCAAGGAAGGCCGCGGTGATGCCCGAAAACCCGACTGACGGCTTGTTCGTCAGCGGACCAAGCATCACCAGCGTGAGCCACGCGATTCCAAAGGGTGCGACCAGAAGGTAGGCGGCGGTCGACACGCGGAACTGTCGGTGCCAGCCCGCGATCGAGACGAGCGGATAGATGGCGAACAGCGTCAGCCAGAAGTTGACGAGGTTGTCGAAGAGGTGTCGACCGCCGACGTGGACGTAGTTGGCCGTAAACGCCGATGACAGCGTTTGTGGGCTTTCGAACAGCGACTGGCTCGCCAGGCTGAACTGGAGGCTCTCGCTCGTCGGCAGCAACCACATAACGAACAGAAACGTGGGCACCCCACCCAACAAGAACGCGTGTTCGACCGGCGCAGGGGCGGTCGTCCGCCGCCACCACTCAATGGCAGTCGACGGGAGTTCGACCAGGACGCGGAGCCGTCGAAATGACACAGTTAGGTTGGCTACACAGTACAGCGGCTTACCAGTGACGTTCGTGGCGATCTGGTGGCTACTTCTGTTCCCAGCTTTCGAGGAGCTCCGAAATCGTCGCTACGAGCGAGTCGAAATCCTTGAGTTTGAGCCCATCGGTGGTCACGAACACACCCCGGTCGCCGACACCGACCCGGACGAGAAAGCCGTTTTCGAACACGCGAATCGAGTAGCGATAGCGGCCGAGTTCCGACCCCGCGTAGGCTTCGGTCGTGGTTTTGTAGTCGTGCCATTCGTGGCCAATGAACGACATCAGATCCGCGTCCTGTTCGAGATCACCGCGGAGATACACCTGCATGTAATTGGTCGCATCGAAGTAGGTGACCGACCGACAGCTGTCTCCGACCGCGCTCCGGCAGGCGGTTTTCAGCTGGTCGGCACGTGTTTCGGTCAGGGGCTGCTCGGTCATCGGCTCTTCTTCACTCATACCTACGCCCACGACGGCTAGCGATTTGAATCCACGGGTCAGACGCCAGTCGACCGACTCGACGCGACCGACTTGAGGGCGCTTTCGAACTGTTCGTCCGTGATCCGCACCTCGTCAGTGTGCTCGTTTGCGGTTTCACCCTCGTAGCGCTCAGCGACCGCGACGATCGCCGACAGTGCGGCTTCCCGGCAGATCGAGGTGAGTTCTGCGCCCGAATAGCCCTCGGTCTCATCGGCGATCGAATCGAGGTCGACGTCGTCGGCCAGCGGTTTGTTCCGGGTGTGGACCGCCAAAATTGCCCGTCGGGCCTCGCGGTCGGGTTCGGGAACCTCGATGTGGCGTTCGAGTCGACCGGCCCGAAGCATCGCCGGATCGAGACTGTTGCGGCGGTTGGTCGCCGCCAGCACTACCAGATTGGGGTTGTCGCTGAGTCGGTCGAGTTCGGTGAGCAGTTGAGAGACGACACGGTCGCCGACGCCCGAATCGCTGCCGAGGCTGTCGCGGTCACCCGCGATGGCGTCGATCTCGTCGAAAAAGACGATCGCCGGGGCGGCCTGTCTGGCCCGCTCGAACACCTCGCGGACGGCGCGCTCGGACTCGCCCACATAGCGATCGAGCAGTTCGGGACCCTGGACTTGAATGAAATTGACCTCGCTTTCGCCCGCAATCGCCCGCGCGAGCAGCGTTTTTCCGGTTCCCGGTGGCCCGAACAACAGGACGCCCGCCGCGGGCGAGGTGTCGGCCGCATCGAACAGTGGGCCGTAGGTCAGCGGCCACGTTACCGCCTGTTCGAGCTGTGTTTTCGCGGCTTCGAGGCCCCCGACGTCGTCGAAATCGGTGGTCGGCGTCTCGGCGACGTACTCGCGCATCGCGCTCGGCTCGACGCTCGCCATCGCGCTCTCGAAGTCCGCGCGGGTGATCGAGATCTCGCTGAGCGACTCGCCGGCCCGCCTCGTTCGCCGGAGCGCAGTCATCGCGGCTTCGGTCGTCAGCGATTCGAGATCCGCGCCCACGAAGCCGTGGGTCCGGGCGGCGAGTTTGTCGACGTCGACGTCGTCAGCCAGCGGCATCCGACGCGTGTGGACATCCAGGACCTCCCGTCGCCCCGCCTCACCGGGGACGCCGATCTCGATTTCCCGATCAAAGCGGCCGCCGCGCCGCAGGGCGGGATCGAGCGAGTCGACACGGTTGGTTGCACCGATCACGATCACGTCGCCGCGGGCGTCCAGTCCGTCCATCAGGCTCAGCAGTTGGCCGACGACGCGGCTCTCGACGTCGCCGCCGTTTTCGCGTTTGCCAGCGATCGAGTCGATCTCGTCGAAAAAGATGATCGCGGGGGCGTTGTCGCTCGCCTCCTCGAACTTCTCCCGAAGCTTCTCCTCGGATTCGCCCTTGTATTTCGACATGATTTCCGGGCCCGAGACCGTCAGAAAGGTGGCGTCGACCTCGTTGGCGACCGCTTTGGCGATCAGCGTCTTGCCGGTTCCCGGCGGGCCGTACAACAGCACGCCTTTCGGCGAGTCGACGCCCAGATGGGTGAACACACCCGGCTCCGAAAGCGGGAGTTCGATCATCTCGCGGACGAGTTCGAGTTCGTCGTCGAGCCCACCGATGTCCTCGTAGGTCACACCGGTAGCAGATCGGTCAACATGCCCGTTGGGCATTCTGTCGCCTGTCGGCTGGCCGGTGGTCGACTGGCTGCGTGAGGACGTGTTCGACGACCCACGAGCGACCGGCTCGACAGTGACACGCGTCGACTCGGTGACCCGAACCGTCCCCTCGGGGGTGGTGTCTTCGACGGTAAACCGGTTGCCGGCGAGTCGCTCGATCCGGACGCCCTCGCCCTCACGGATTGGTCGATCACGGAGGTCGCGTTTGACTGCCGTCTCGATGGTCTCGTGTGAGATGTCGGCCGACGCTAGTTCCTCGGGCGGCCGCAGGCGAACCCGCCGGGCTTCCGAGACCGGCTCCTTTTTGACGTGGACCGTCTCGCCGACCTTCACGCCCGCATTGGTTCGTGTGTCGGCATCGATGAGAACCGAACCGGCGCTCACGGCATGACCACCGGGCCAGACCTTGGCAACCGTCGCGTCTGTGCCCTCGATTACGACGGTGTCGCCGCTCAACACGCCAAGCTCTCGCATCGCCCGGTCGGGCAGGCGCGCGATTCCGCGGCCAGCGTCCCGCTTTTCGGCACTGCGTACGGTGAGTTCGACTCCCGCATCCTCGCTCATATTTTCCCCTTGGCCTGCCGCTCATTTATATATCCGGTCGAGTCTTTCGCTAGCTGTGTTCGTCGAGCAGTCGTTCGGCGTGGGCCTTCGACGTCGCCCGTTCCCACCTGACTTTTGTCGGCTCACCAGGGGTCGACGTCCCGCTGGCTTCGAAGTTGGCCGGCCGACCGTACGCCAGCGCCTCCTTGAGCTCGTCACTGAGCACGCCGATACCGACGCCGAGACTGGTGCCGTCGGCATCGCCCAACTCGTACAGCCCGTAGCTATCGGGAGCCCGACCAACCGTCGACCGATTCAACTCGTGCCACTGTTTTCTGAGACTCATTTATATATGATTTATAACTAGGTCGTACCTAATCGAGGTTCGATTCGTCGACGAACTCGTAACTTTCCTCGCCCCAGTCGTCTTCGACGAAAACGAACACACGCCCGCGAGCCTCTTGGGGGTCTGCCTCGACGGTCGTGCGGAGTCCGTCGCTTCGACTCACGGTCACACCGGGAAAGACCGCTTCGCGTTCGCCCTTGCCGAGCAGGATTCGGCCAACGCCGGTGTCTTCGAGGATCTCGTCGGCGGTTTTGAGATCGTTGACGTATAGCATGACACCCTCCGTCTCGGTCGGATCGGTCACGAGAACGTGGGTCTGCTTGCCGGGCGCGGTCGTTAGTGAGCCGCTAACTTTCCGTGGAACGCCGCGATAGATCGTCTCCCGGTTGTCGGCGTAGGTGACGACGACGCCCTCGGGCCGGAGGTCGACGCCGAGCGTTCGGGGAGGTACGTCGGTATGAACTGCCATGGCGATGCTACGAGTGGACCCGGAAAAAGCCCGCCGCTTGTCGACCGCAGGGAGCGTTGAGCGCTGGGTTTATCAACTATGAACAACCAGTCAGATTATGCAACCTACACGTCGTCGGTACCTTACAGCCGTTGGTTCCGGTATCGGCGTTGGGGTTGCTGGCTGTCTATCGAGTGAGTCGAACGTCTCGTATCCCGACGACGAACCGGGCGACAGCTCGGATGACACCGAGAACGAATCGGACGCTGGGTCGGATGACGAAGACGATTCTTCGGGCGAAGACTCGGAGGATTCCTCCGAAGCAGAGCCAGAAGACGATTCAGAAGATCAAGAGGAAGTCGAATCGATCAACACCCGACTCGCCGAGGATACCGATCGGATATACGACGAGTTGCGCTGGTTCGAAACCGAGTACGACAGAACGCTGTTGGATTACAAAGGCCTTCTCCGAGACGTCTACGAGGCGCTCAAATCGCTTCGGGAGGCGCTCGATGAGGAGGGTCAAATCGACGTAGAAGCGCTCGAAGAGGTCGAAACGCTCGCTTCGGAGGTCGCCGCAGAGGTTACTGAGATCCCCGAACCACAGTTTACGAGACACATCGATTTTGCGGCAGTCAACGACGAGCATTTCCCTGAGGCCGATCGATTCCGACAGCGGGAGGACTGGGATCGCGTCGACGAAGAACTCAGAGAGCTCGAACGGACCTACGGAAACCAGTCGACCGACCGGGAGATCCGAGAACGGTACTCGCCGAACCCGGTCGACAACCGGCTGTATGAATGGGTCGCTCCCGACGCGGAGGGGCGACTGTTCGAGCTTCGGTACATGTTCGACGACCGCGACGAACACGACGAACCGGATTCCGACATTCCAGGGTTCGGCGTCTACGTTATCGAGGAGTCGAGTCGTGAGATCAGGCTAGTCGACCGGCCGATCGGCGATCAGCCAGCAGATGTTCGCGAGTCGATGGACCACACCTACACGCCGTTCGACGAGTCGGCCGACCGGCGCTACCGACTCTACGCACGGGTCCACGACGCTGGCGGCAGCGGCGAGATCGACCCTACGGAGACTGATCCACTCACGCTGTACATCCAACAGTACGTCGACGAGGAGGCCGCTGCCGCGGCCTTCGACGCAGTCATTGCAGATATGGACACCGAAGAAACCGACAAATGGGGCGACGAAACCTGGGAGCGAGTGCTCTACACGTACGATGACGACCGGAACTACGGCCACTTCGCGCGGGCCGGTTCGTATCTGTTCGCGATCGATCCCTCGGAGACTGCCTGGGAAGAGCGCCAAACGGACTGGGACGGCCTGCTCGACGGCACGTGGCTCGATCCATAACAACATATGAAAAAAGTAGCTCAATCTATCGGCTTCACGACGGCTGTGTTTGCCGTCTTCGGTATCGCACTCGGAATCCTCGCGTTCGTCTCGGGGTCGTGGGCCCAGTCACAGTTGATCGATGCTGCCAGCGGCGGTGCCGAGTTCGGGCCTGTGTTCATCGCTGTCTCGTACCTGCAGATCGCCATCGTTATTTTCATGCTCGGACCGGTGATCGCCGCGCTGACAGCAGGACTGCTTGGATCGATCTTTTCGAGCCCGAAAGCTGCCTTTCTCACCGGCGGTATCGGAAGTATCGTCGGCTTTTATGTAATGAGCGTGATTGCGATCGGAGTGCTGATCCTCTCGAAAGGCAGTGATGGCCAGCAGGCGTTCTCGTTCGGCCAGGTGGTGGTCCCGATGCTCGTTGCTGGCATCCCGACTGCGATCATGGGGAGTCTGCTTTCGGCATTGAGCTCGGCAGTAAACTGATTGGTGAGCAGAACCGTCACACCTTTTATCAATCCCCTCACCCGTTTGCATATGGAAGGAGTCGCCTCGGCACCGGGTGCCGGAACCGTTCTCAACGCGCTTTCGACCCACACCGGTGCGGCCTTCGCCATCAACGTCGACACCACCGCCAGAGTCGTACTCGACAGCGACAGTTCCACGGTCGACGGCGAGATCGATGCGGCCCCCGATGGAGACACCCGACTCATCGAACGGTGTGTCAGCCTCGTCACTGACCGCTTCGGCGACGGTGAAGGCGGCACCGTCCGAACCGAAAGCGAGGTGCCGATGGCTGCCGGGCTCAAGAGTTCGAGCGCCGCTGCCAACGCCACCATTTTGGCGACACTCGATGCACTCGGCATCTCGGTCGTCGACCCGATCGGCGAAACCGAACTCGGTGATGGCTCCGCGGATGCCGGGGCTGCCATCACCTATCTCGATGCCTGTCGACTCGGCGTCGCCGCAGCCCGCGATGTCGGCGTGACGATCACCGGCGCGTTCGACGACGCTGCCGCGAGCATGATCGGCGGCGTCGTCGTGACCGACAACGCGTCCGACGAACTGTTGGCGCGGTCGACTCACGACTGGAACGTGTTGGTGTGGACACCGCCGGAGCGGGCCTACAGCGCGGATGCCGACGTCGACCGCTGTGCGAATATCACGGAAATGGCCGATCTCGTCGCCGAGTTGGCTCTCGATGGCCGGTTTGGCAAGGCGATGACCGTGAACGGATTGGCCTACTCGGCAGCGCTCGGCTTTTCGACCGAGCCAGCCGTCGAAGCCATGCCCCACGTTGAGGGCGTCTCGCTATCGGGCACTGGGCCGAGCGTCGTCGCCGTTGGCGAGCCTGCGGGACTGGCGGCGGTCCGCGAACAGTGGTCGAGCCGGGATGGAAGTCTTCTTGAGACGTCGACGCGAACACAGGGAGCACGAATTCAATGAGCACGAACACCGAAGAAAAGAGTCTCGACGAGCTACGCACCGAAATCGAAGACATCGACCAAGAGATCGTTGAGCTGATCGCTCGCCGAACCTACGTCGCCGACACGATCGCCGAGGTCAAAGCCGAGCACGACCTGCCGACCACCGACGAGGGCCAAGAGGAGAAAGTCATGGCGCGAGCGGGCGAGAACGCCGCGAAGTTCGACGTCGACTCCAACCTCGTGAAGGCCGTTTTTCGGCTGTTGATCGAGTTGAACAAGGTCGAACAACGACAGAACCGCTAGCTCAATCAGTCGGGGCCTCGGTTTTAGCGTCTCGTCAATCGCCCTCTCGCCACGGTGTCGAAATGTTCGACTAGGGATCGACACCGTGGGTCGACGTAGGCCCCTCCTCGCCGACAGGATTCTTGACGTCAAAGCTGGAAGGGCTGGTGTGCGTCTGTGTGCCACCGGCAACAGTGGTAAACCGGTCGACTGCGAAGCGTACGCATGGCCCACGAGATCCTCGTCCCTGTCGACGGCAGCGACTCCGCGACCGCAGCACTGGACCACGCACTCGACATTGCTGCCGACCGGGGATCGACGGTGCACGCGATTCACATCGCCGATACGAAAGAGCCGAGTCTAACCCGAATCGGCGTCGACGTTATCGACGCCCAGGTACAGGAGGGCGCCCGAATCGTCGACGACGCCCGCGACCGAGGCGAGGCACGCGGCATCCCGATGATCACCGAAGTCATCCAGGGTGATCCGGCCCCGGCAATCGTCGAGTACGCCCAGACGTATGTGGTCGATCTCATCGTCATGGGGACTCGCGGCTCTCGAAGCCTCGGCGAGCACGTTCTCGGGAGCGTCACAGACTACGTCGTGACGACGACCGAGACGCCAGTGATCACCGTTCGCGCAGCCGACACCGTGAGCTATCCCTACGAAACGATCCTCGTGCCGACCGACGGCAGCGACCACGCGACGACGGCCGTCGACCACGGCGCAGCGGAGGCTGCCCGAACCGGGGCCGGACTGCATTTAGTAACAATAATAAGTCAGCAAGGGCTCGGAGCTCGACGGGCTCAGGGCGACGTCTCCGAGGAGGTGGAGGCCGAAGCCCGATCAATCGTCGAGGCCGCTGCCGACCGTGCCGCCGATCGAGGGGTAACCGATATCACAACCGCTGTCGAAGTCGGTCGGGTTCGCAAGACGATCACGACCTATGCGACCGAGGCAGGCGTCGACCTCGTCGTGATGGGCACCCATGGGAGAACGAGTCTAGACCAGCAGTTGCTCGGTAGTGTTACCGAGCGTGTCCTGCGGACCGCTTCCGTCCCTGTATTGGTCACTGGTTCCAAACAGTCGTAATCCTCAGTTGCGTTGTTCGAAGAAGGAAAGCCAGAACCCCTTGATTTACCTGAAATGCAGGCGCTAAGGCCCCTTCCTCAACGAGCGACCGAAGGGAGCGAGTAGGGAGGGGATACAGCGCCGTCATCGTTTTTCATCAATACGATACTGCCGGCCCGCAGGCCCACGCTATGGATAGCTTTATGTTTCTACTTCGTTTAAACATGGGTAATGGATCGGTACGAGATTGAAGGTCATGAAGTCCACGAATCCGAGGTCAAACCCACCGGCAACGGTGCTCACGTCCTCGTCCCGAAGAGATGGCGAGGTGCCACCGTCAAGGTCGTTCGCGTCACCGATCCGTCCGACGAGTAGACCATGCACTACAACTACAGGTATCGGCTCAAACCAACCGACGAGCTCCACGAGCAGTTATCGTGGACCGTCGATACCTGCCGACAGGTCTACAACCATTTCCTTCACCGACTCAACCGGGTAGACGGGACCTCCGCCTACTCTGAACAGTCGCTTCTGCCCGACCTCAAACGCGAGTGGTCCGACCTGAAAGACGTTCACTCGAAGGTCCTTCAAAAAGTCGTCCAACGACTGTACGACAACCTCTCGACACTGAAGGGACGGAAGGAGAACGGCTACCGCGTCGGCGAACTGAAGTGGAAGGCTCCGCAGAAATATCGCTCGATCACGTACAGTCAAACCGGCTTCAAGCTCAACAACACGAGCGGTCGGCCTGTACTCTCTCTTTCAAAGATCGGTGACATTCCGATAATCTACCATCGAGACGTTCCCGACGATGCCACGGTCAAGGAGGTCGTTGTGAAACAGGAGCCTACAGGCGAGTGGTTTGCCGTTCTGGGAATCGAAACCGAAACCGAGAACGAGGCGCCGCCAAAACCCGAGCATCCCGACAAATGCGTCGGTATCGACATTGGTATCCTGAAGTACGCCCACGACTCCGATGGGGTCGCCGTCGAAGGTCCCGATCTGTCCGAGGAACGCGAACGGTTGGAACGCGCACAACGCGACCTCTCGCGGAAGGACCACGGCTCGGAGAACTATTACAAGCAACAGCGCGTCGTGGCCCAACGCTACGCCGACCTGAAGCGAAAGCGTCGGGACTTCCTTCACAAGCTTTCAAACTACTACGCTCGGGAATACGGCCTCGTAGCGGTCGAAGACCTCGACGCGAAGGGACTGATGGAACTTCCGTCGAACAGTCGCAACCGCGCCGGAGCGACGTGGGGGACGTTCCTGCAGATGGTGGAGTACAAGTGCGAACGCGAAGGAACCCACTTTGTCGCCGTCGATCCGCGAGGGACAACAAAGGAGTGTTCGCAGTGCGGCGTTTCGACCGAAAAACCGCTGTGGGTCCGCGAACACTCGTGTCCCTCATGCGGATTCGAGGCGGACCGCGACCTCAACGCGGCGTACAACATCCTCTCACGCGGATTCGATCAAGTAGGAGTGGTTCACTCCGATTCACTGCCTGCGAAGACTGCGCTCCCTACGGGAACCAATTCGGCTCCTGCAAAGCGCGTCGTGGAAACAGGAAGCCCCGTCCTCAGCGAGACCGCTAGGCCGAGCAGGACGGGGTAGTTCACTCGTACGTCCAGAGCCGTTCGAATCGTGAGTCGACCTCCGGATGGTCAGCGCGGAGCGTGTCGACATCACGCTCGCCGTTGACGTTGATCACGTGAACCTCGCCGCGATCGACCGAATACACGTCCTGAAAGTCGTAGACGACGCCGATACAGTCGACGTCATCGGGGATCTCTTCGCTCTCTACCAGCATCTCGACCTGTCGGTCGACGTTGTACTCCACCAACCGGTTGATCGTGCCGGGGCGGTCGACGTTGTCGGGCAGTAAATCAAGGGCGGGTTCGAGAGACGGTTTAAGCAGTTCGAGACAGTGGGTGATCCCGGCAGGTTCGTCTAATCCTTCGGTCAGGTCGTCGTAGGTGGCGGTGACCGCACCGCAGCCGGTGTGACCCATGACGATCGCGGTCTTGGTCCCGGTGTGGACGATCGGATACAGAACATCTCCGGAAACCACGTCGCCAGCGTCGGTGCGCTGGATGACCCGGTTGCCGATGTTGCCACAGGTAAAGAGGTGTCCCGGCTCCTCGTTGCCCCAGATCTGATCCTGCAACACCCGCGAATCCGAACAGCAGACCGTGACGGCATTGGGAAACTGGCCGTCCTGCACGTCATCGAACTTCGTGTTGAACGCATGTGCATGTGCTGCGTTATTTGCCAATAACTCTACCACAATCTGATTCATATTCACACGTCCACCCCATGACGTAAAGGAGTTAATCTTCGATCGCCGCCAGCTCAACGCAAAACAAGTCACAGGAGCTGTCGGCAAGACCAAATGCCGAAAGTGGCTTCGGACGGCCGGTAGGCAGTACTTACTGTTCAGAACGTGATTATTTCGTAGTCATCGTCGACCAGCGAGCGAATGCTCGGGTGGCCCTCATAGTCGTCGACACGGTCGACGCCCGCCTGTTCGACGGCTTCGTCGACGCCGTAGGCACTGACGCAGTAGTCACAGACGGCGACCTCGTCGCGGATCGACCGGTAGAGGTGGTGGTAGTCGTGATCCTCGTCTTCGAGCTCGGCGATCCACTGGGTGCCCGCGCCATCGAAGATCAGTTCGAGGTCGTCTCCGTCGTTCTCGGAGAACTCCTTGGCGGCTTCGAGGCCGTTGACGACGCGGCCGAGGTCGGATGGGGAGTCTGTGCCTGCCAGAATGACGATTGCGGCGTTTGCCATGCAACCGTGCTTCGCGGTCCAGATAATTATACCGGCCGCTGTTGTGCGATCGCCGTACAAAGGCGACCGTGTTCAGCCGTCGAGCCACTGGAGCCACGTGTCGTGGCCGTGGAACCGTGCCAGTAGCTCGCCGCTGTGGACGCCGTCGACCCAGCGATAGCAGTGGATCACCGGCATGGCGATATCAGCCGCCCACTCGCAGGACAGCCAGTAGAGTTCCCGGTCGCTACCGATCTCGTCGCTTGCAAAAGCGTTTGAACGCCGGAACCGTCTCGTCGTCGACTGGTTCTCTCTCGCCGTCGACGCTCGGATAGTAACTTGCAAGTGCCGCTTCGGTACGATCGAACAGCAGCGATTGGACCGCCGCCAGCAACAAAAGCGGGGCGGGCTGGTCCTCGCGGGCGGCAGCCGCGAGATCGAGGAGGTCGGAATCTTCGGCGATCGCCAGCGAGAGGTGTTCGTACAGCGGCGAGGGGCTGCCGACCCGGCCCGTGCAGTCGGCCTCGGCGAACCGACGGAACGCCGCCGTGAGGTCGTCACTCATAATCCCCGTTTTACGCTGCAAGGAAAATGATTGGCTTTCGTGACTATCTCTCGTTGTGAAAGTCGTCGGCACAGGGGCCACCGCGGCTCGCGGCGTACCGACAGGCCCCGCAGGTCTCGGGGGCCGGACGCGTTTCGAGTCCCGCTTCGGAGGTGATCGGCACCGCGTCGGTGGCGGCCGAAATCGTCCGGTCGACCCACTCCAGATCGAGGTCGGCGGTCACGTCGGCCAGCGTGACGACCGGCTCGCCAGCGGGGTCGACGTAGGCCAGACTCGCGGTGTCGACCGAGATGTCGAAGACCCGATCGAGCAGCCACGCGTAAACGGAGAGTTGCCGGAGATGTGAGTCCGAGGGATCGTCCGGTGTCCCACCGGTCTTCCAGTCGACGAGATGCCAGTCACCCTCGACCCGATACAGAAAGTCGATCTCGCCGGTGACGCGCAACTCGCCGCTGTCGGTCGACACCAGCGTCGAACACGCGTATTCGGTGACCCAGTCAGTCGTGTTGGCCGACCGTGCGTGATCGAGGATCGACGACCGGTCGACGGCCGTTTGCACCGCCCGCAGCGGTTCGACGGCCGCCTCCGGCTGCCGGTCGACGAACCCATCGACGCGACCGGCGTCGGTCAGGAGTTGCTCGATCAGCCGGTGGACGATGGTCCCCCACTCGTCGGCTTTGAGGTCGCCCGGTGTCGATGGTCCGATCGGCTCATTGGACGGTGTGCCGGACGGTACGTCCGATGGTTCGATCGCTTGGACGTGGCGGTACTGGAACAGTCGCGGACAGTCGGCGAGCGCCGACAGCGACGTCGCCGAGACCGACAGCGGGCGGTATGACGCGTGGTCGACCGGGTTGCTCGGACCGGCCAACCGATCCAGTTCAGCCGAGAGATCCGGTGGCTCGATCGACGGCGGGTCGGCGGGTGGAATCTCGTCGACGCCGATCTCGATCGTCTCGGAGCGCCGCTCGCCGTTCGGGGTCGTCCACGACAGCGCTCGGTCGATGGTTCGGTCCTCAACCACTCGCTCCGAGATCTCACTCCAGCCACCGTCGGGTTCGAACAGTTCGTTGAACACCGCGAGCCACGTCGACCACCGGAGTTCGTCGTCGTCAGCGATCGAACCCAGTCCCAAAAAGAGGTGGTCCTCGGCGCGCGTGAACGCCACGTACGCCAGCCGCCAGAACTCTGCCTCTCGGACGGCGAGATGGGCGTTCAGCGGGTTTGGATATCGGAACTCGCCGGTGTCGGTCCGGACATCCGACAGCCAGATCGGGCCGGTGGCGTCCGGAATACCCCCTGTGTCGAACTCGTCGTTGAACCACACCGGCGGCTCGCGCTCCCGATCGGGCGTCGGGAACGTGACCGATTCGGGCGACGGCGTCGCTCCCGGCCGGGGACGCAGCGCGAAGCCGTGGCCGCGGCTCGCCACCAACCGGTCGTGCTGGAGCCGCGGCAGCGTCGACTGCTTGATCAGGTCACAAAGGAAGACAATCGGGTACTCCTGGCCCTTCGCACCGTGGACCGTAGTCAGCGTGACCGCGTCCCCCGCATCGTCGATCACCTCGGCCTCGGCGAACTGCGGATCGCCGCCGTCTGGCTCCTCGCGGAGCAGTCTGAGCCGCCGCAGGAACTCCCGGTAGGAAAGCAGTTCGTCGACCTCCCAGTCGCCGACGATCTCGGTCAGTAGACGGACGTTGCCGTGTCGACGCAGCGCATCCGTGTCGCTCAACACGAGCGCGTCGAACCCCGAATGCCGGAGCAACCGATGAATGAGCGCCGTCTTCGACCCCTCACGGGCCACCCGGAGGTCCGCGCGGAGCCGCAGGAAACCCACAAGCCGCGTCCGGTCATCGTCGGGAAGTCCCTCGGGCCACGAGTCGACGAGCGACTGGAGGCTCTCAGTGTTCACGGCCGCCCGGATCGTCGCATCCGAGAGCGCGACCAGCGGCGACCGTAGCAGCCGACGGAGCGACTGCGCCGAGTAGGGATTTCCTACCCACGATAAGGCGTCGATTAACAGCCCGATTTCGGGCTGATCGAACAGGCCGCCGCGGGCGGTCGCCACCGCTGGGATATCGTACTCCTCACGGAGTATCGTGGCATACCGGCTCATCGTACGGGTCGACCGAAACAGCAGCGTGATGTCGCCCGGCGTGGGCCGTCGCTCGCCACCGTCGTCGGCCTCGATGGTCACCGGTTGATCGTCGAGATCCGAGTCGTCGAGGTTCGAGTCGACGACGGCGGGGTTGATCATCGTCCGGATCGTTTCGGCGATGCGCGTCGCCTCGGCGTTCGCCCACGTCGCTTTCCCGAGATATTTGGTCAGTTCCTCACCGGTGGCCGACGCGACATCGAGCACGTGGAGATGAGGGCCGGCATCGGCGGCCGCGTCGACCGTGGCCTCTCCGTCGGTCGTCGACGCGCCGTGGGGGTCGACCGGGACGTAGGAGGGGTCGGCGTCGCCGATCGCCCCGCGTCCGGGATCGGCGAGTAGTCGCTGGAAGGTGTGGTTCGCGGCCGCGGCGATCGCGGGGTGATGCCGGAAGACGGTCGACAGCGCGTGGTAACGCACGCCGTCGACCTCCAAGTGGGGTACGGACGCCGGATCGGGGGCGGTCACCTTGGCCGCCTCGACGATCTCGGCGAAGACGGCGGGGTCGGCCGCGCGCCACTCGTAGATCGCCTGTTTGGTGTCGCCGATGACGAACAGGCTGGTGTCGTCGCCGACCAAGCGCCGAAGGACAGCACACTGGACCGTGCTAGTGTCTTGAAACTCGTCGATGAAAACGTGGTCGAACCGCCCGCGGAGCGTCCGCCGGAAGGGGTGGTCCGACTCGCAGCCATCGAGATAGGTGTCGAGCAGGTGGGACACGTCGGTGAACGTGAACTGGCCCGCGCGTTTCGTCCGGCGGTCGTATTCGCGCTCGAAGGCGGCCAACAGTGTCCCGAAGGCGTCGATCGCGTCGGCGGTTGCGAAGTAGGTCTCCCTGACGTGGTCGAGCAACCGCTCGGCGTCGACCGGATCGTCGACGGCGAGTTCAGCGTCGGGGTCGACCACCGCTCGGAGGATCGCCTCGACATCTCCCACTGTCTCGGGTGGAATCGACGCCGGGCCGTCGTCCAGTCCGTTGCCGTGGCCCAAGTTGAGGCTTTCGCGGAGCGAGTCGGCGGTTTCGGCCGTCGACATCCCAAATTCGCGGCAGGTGCGGTGGGCCTCGATCAGCATCTCCGCGACCGTCTTGGGGGGATACTCACGCCAGCCCTCGTCCGGATACGCCTGCGTAAGCTCCCGGAACTCGCTGCGGTACTCGCGGCGGAGATCGGTGAGAATTTCCTCGCGGATCTCCCGGAGTTCGAGCCGGTCGTCGACGGTGAAATCCGGCGGGACGCCGACCTCGATGGCTATCTCGCGCAGCAACTCGGCGAAAAACGCATCCAGCGTCCGAATCCGGCTATCGGTTTCGAGCCACCGGAAGACGGCAGGCGGGAGATCGCCGCCGTTGTCGTCGTGGTGTCTAAGCACTGCTTTGAGCCGAGTTTTCAACTCGGCCGTCGCATCCCGGCCGAACGTGGTCACGAGGATCTCGTCGAACGGATTGTGGTCTAGGCTCGCGGATCGGACGACCGTTTCGGCCAGCGTCGTCACGAGCACCGACGTCTTGCCGGTCCCGGCAGAGGCGTCAACCACCACCCGGCCGGTGCCCTCGAAGTAGCTCCACATAACCGCCCGCTGGTCGTCGACCGGCGGGTACGGTGGGCGGTCGGCGTCACTGAACTGAACTCGGAGTTCGAACTCGTCCGACGAGCGTTCGTGGCTCATTCGTTACCCCACCGTCGGCTGACCGGTACGCCACAAAGATCTCGATACGAACAGCCGACGCAGCCGCCATCGTCGACGAACGAATCGTCGACCGTGTAGGTGATCGGCTGGCCCGTCGCAGTCATCGCACCGAGATGGGTGGCGGTCCGCTCGCGCCACTCGTTGGAGGTGTCGTCCCACTCATCGCGGCCGATCCACGTGAGGTTCGAGACCTCTGAAATCACGTCAGGAACCGGGTTCAAATCCCCGCCAATGGCGATACCATGGGGTGCGCTCGGGGCCCGGCTGGTGGGATCGTAGACCAGCGTACCGCCGAACCGGTCGACGGCCGCGGCACCGAACAGCAACCGATGGTCACACGCCCCGTCAGTCGGCGGTAGGAACTGCCTAACGAGCCGTTCGGCAGCGCCTACTGCGCCGGTGTACCACACCGGGATCGATAGCCCGTGGGCTGGCAAGAAGTCGACGCGGTGGCCGGGCACCCTGACCGCGTGGCCGTCGACCCGAACCGTGGTCGCTGGCTCCCACTGCCACTCCCGTTCGATACCGGCGTCGAGTTCCCCCTCGACGGCCCGGTACTCGCCGAGCAGCGGCTGGATCAGGCGCTCGGAACACACCGGATCAGAATCGATCCACGCCACCAGCTGATCGCGGAACTCGCTGATAGTGTCGTACTGCCCGAGAGCAGCCTGGCGGTCGGCGAGTCGGTCAGCGGCAGTGATGAGTCGACGGAGTCCCTCGGTGAACTCGACGTCGGGATACCGCTCCCGAAACACTGGTGGGAGATCCGACACTCGATCGCGGTCGCCGTTTTCCCTGTTCAAAAAGGTATAAAAATAGTATTTGAGCTGGCAGGTGGTGTACAAGTCGAGTTCGTGGAGTCGGATCGGCGATCCGACGAGAGTCTCGAGCGGTGGGCCGGACGAAAACGAGGGGTCGTCGGGACAAACGGTGATCGACCCCAGATCCTCGCCGCGGTATCGGCGTCGACGAGGCTCTATCTCGGCGGTGTAGGCGTCGCCGTCGGCCTGCGACAGCAGCTCGGCGATCGATTTTCGGTCCATGAGTCCGGCTGTCGCTCCCCGTGGTCGACCTGTGTCGACCCCGTCGGGGAACGTCGCGGTGAGCAGTCGAAGCCGGTCCCGTGGCGTCGCGTGGCGAATCGTGGTCGACCAGTCTTCACCGTCGTCGGAGGTCGGGAGCCACTCGTCGGTGCCGATCCGGAGGACGTCCGCGTCTTGGCGTGCGGCGTAGGCGTCGACGAACCCCGACCACGCCACGGGATCGCCCTCGCGGTCGGTGTACCGGCGGCTGCACTGAACACCCTCGCTCGCGGCGGAAATCGCCGCCCGGTACTCGTCGGTGTCGCCTTCGAATTGGGCCGCGTTCGTCTGCGCGTGGAGGTACGCCGTCGGGCGTCCCGGGTCGGCTGCCCGCGACCTCGCTCTGACCGCATTATAAAACCGCTCGTGGAAGAACGCGGGCGGGCTGCGCTCGGCAGGGAACTCCTCGGCGGCGAGCCCGACGACGAAGACGTAGTCGGCCTCACGGAAGTGGGCGTTGGCGGCGTTGACGACTTCGAGGGCGTTTCCGTCGGCGTTCGGCGGCCAGTACGAGCCGCGGCCGCAGACGCTCCGGACAGCGGTGGCTGCAAGTCCCCAGCCGGGGTCGGCGAATCCGGTGGTGACCGCCCGGTCGACGTAGCTGCCGATGTCGTCGGCGTAGTCCCGGAGCCGACCGAGGGCGTAGGAGTCGTGTTTCGTGCCGAGGGCGACTCGCGTACCGTCGACGCCCGGCCCCTCCGGCCGCCGGACTCCCTCGCGAGAGCGGGCCACGGGATGCACAGCGAGGAGGGCGTCGACGAAATCAGCGACTGCGTCGGGCGATCCCGGCGGCTCGGCAGCGGTCGTCGCTACCCAGTCGACGAACACCCGGATCGATCGGCTCGCCCGCGTTTCCCGAGTTCCCGCGGGCGGGGTCGACTCAATTGCCGGGAACTCGCTGCGGATCGTCTCGGTCCAGTCGGCGAATGGTTGGCCGTCGTCGGGCGTGTCGACGGCGTCGAATTCGGCTTCGATTGCGGTGACTGTCTCACCGTCGACGGGCCACGCGTTGGCGTCGGAGTCCGGCGGGCAGAAGCCAAGCCACAGGGGGTAGAGAAGTTCGTGGGCCGTGATCGGGTCGGCGGCGGCGACGGCCGAAAGCAGGTCGCACACCGACCGAAGGTAGCGGTAGGGGACGGTCGACATCAGCGGCTGTCGAGCCTCGACGTGGAAGGGGATCCCGTGGTCGGTGAACACGTCTTCGAGCAGACTGCGGTAGGGGATCACGTCCTTGGCCGCGACGAGAATATCACCGCAGGCTGTCGCCGGGTTCGCCTCGTTGACGCCCAGGCCAGTGAGTTCGCGGATCCGACCGGCGATATGGGCGAGCTCCCGGCGTCTGTCGGGTGCCTCAACCAACTCGACATCGGGAACGGTATTAGGGGCATCGCCATCGACCGTGTCCAGCAGGGCCGAAACGTGTGGACGGTTGTCGCCCTCATGGCCTTCATCGTCTTCGCCGTCTTCATTGCCCTCGTCGTTTTTGAGCGTTGGATCGAGACCCGTCGACGCCAGTCGGTCGTAGAGCGTCGGGCCCGCGCCCGCTTCAGTGCTGAAGACGTAGAGGTCGGGGCCGTCATCGAGGCCTGCGAGCGTTTCGAAAAACCGGAGCGTCGGGTTGTCCAGCACTGAGATGGTGTCGACGGCGACCCACTCAACGTCTGGATAGCAAGCGCACCACTCGGCGGCCACCTGCTCACGGGCGGCGGACACGAGGTGGCTCCGCGAGAGGTACGTGGTTTCAGGAAGGTCAGCGATGCGGTGTTTGAGAGCGTTGTGTAGCTCGGCAAACGCTTCGAGTGCCGTTTGCGAGCGGCTCGCTGCATAGGGGTCGGTTGATTCGAGACTCCTTGCTACGTCGACAGCCGCGGTGTGGTCGGTGCCAGCGTCAGTCATGCGGAAATACCCGTCGAGTTCTCGCCAGAGCCGCTCGCGGAGAGCGGGCCGACCTGCCCAGTCGAACCCCGAAAGGAGGTCGACGACCGCATCGAGCGACTCGGCTTCGGGAGCCCTGGTGACGCAGTCGACGACGAGCGCCTCACAGAGCTGTTGGTCGAGAATTTCGACCGGCTCGCTTGTCACCGACTGGCGTCGGTGGTGTGCCTCAAGCAGGGTTTTTGCGGTCTCTTCGATCGTCGACGCCTCGATTCCGTGAGTCGAGATCCCACGTCTGGCGAGTGCGTCTTCGAGGTTTCGACCGACGATGCCACCGGCCAACAGACAGAGACCGCTCGGCTCCGTGGTGGGTGTTCGATCCGGCGAATCGTCCCCTCGAGCGGCAAGAAAAGAACAGAGTGAGCCGTACGAAACCGTAACTGACACGATGGGCTATCAGTTGGCTGCAACTATAATAAATCCCCCGCGAGACGAATCGTCAGTGGTTGACTGTCGGCGGCTACTGGCTCGGTGAGTTGCGATCGGCTCGGGCGTAGGTGCGGTTGGTTTCGAACAGGAAGACGATGCTCGGGATGAACAGCACTGCACCGAGTGCAGTGAGAATGTCGTCGTGTGTGATGCCCCAGACTACGACCAGGGCTGCGATAACAAGGGCCGAACTCCCCGCGAGGCTCACCCGACGACCGAGTGTTTCCAGCGTGTGCCGTCCGATTGAGCGAACTGAATCCATACATGAACCATTTCGTACTGCAACCATATAAGATATCTGTTAGTAAATAAATCATGATACAATATCGATGAACTAAATTATCGTTAATGTGTGTTTGGAGAAATCCTCACGCCGAATCGTCGGTTCGGCAACCGATTACCCTGACGACTATTACTGACGTTCGTGAACAACTCGTATGGAGTATACGACCCTCGGGACGACCGGAATCGAAGTCAGTCGACTCTGTCTGGGCTGTATGAGCTTCGGCAAGCAGAATCGAGACGAGTGGATGCTCGACGAGGCGGGTGGCCGCGAACTCATCGAGCGGGCGATCGACCTGGGTATCACCTTCTTCGACACCGCAAACATCTACTCGCAGGGCGAAAGCGAGGAGATCCTCGGCGACGTCTTGGCGGAGTACGATCGTGACCGGTTTACGGTCGCCACGAAGGTCTTCTTCGAGATGGGCGACAATCCCCACTCACGAGGGCTCTCGCGAAAGACGATCGAACAGGAGTTGGACAACTCGCTCGACCGACTCGGGATGGACACGGTCGACCTCTACCAGATCCACCGCTGGGATTACGACACCCCCATCGAGCAGACCTTGCGTGCACTCGATGACGCGGTTCGACGCGGCAAAGTCCGACACATCGGAGCTTCGTCGATGTGGGCCCACCAGTTCGCCGAAGCGCTACACACGAGCGACCGGCTCGGCCTCGAACGGTTCGCGACGATGCAGAACCTCTACAACCTGGCCTACCGCGAGGAGGAACGCGAGATGCTGCCGCTGTGCGACAAAGAGGGAATCGGTGTGATTCCGTGGAGTCCAGTTGCCGCAGGCTACCTCGCTCGGCCCTACGAACGTGACGACGCGACGGCCCGCGGCGAACACGAGACCTCGATCGGTCGACCGTACCGCGAGGGCGGCGGCGAGACGGTCAACGAGCGGGTCCAGGAACTCGCCGACGAGCGGGACCGATCGATGGCCCAGATCGCGCTGGCGTGGCTGTTGCACCAAGACACTGTCACGGCACCGATCGTCGGGACGTCGAGCGTCGAGCATCTCGAAGACGCGGTCGACGCGCTGGCAATCGAGCTCTCGGAGAGCGACCTCGAGTATCTCGAAGCGCCGTACAAGCCGGTTCGGATCAGCGGCCACGAGTGAGAAATCCAAACAGTCGTGTCGCGTGGTCGACAATCCCTTTCGGTTTTGGTTTTGGTATGTCGAGCCTAACCGATTGTGTATCTGGGCACTCTAGTATACCCGAAGCCGAATAGGAAATACCATCTGATAAGTTCCAAACAATGACTAGGAAGACATATACCTAAAAATAGTAACGTATCTGTAATGAAACGCGCTGTTTTCCTCATAGCTCTCCTTATTACAGTCAGTGTTCTCTTGGTTACAATTGTTCCTGTGGTTGCAAGCCCACAGCCAGAGAATATCTGTGGTCCGTGCGGGTCTTCTTTCGAACACGATGCCCACCAACAAGGAGTGGATATCAACGTAACCCATAGCACTGCATCGATTCAGGTCCACCGGAATACATCTGCGACGTGGGTTGTGACGAATCGAGTGAGCGAATCGACCGCCACTCAGCTTTCAGAGGACCCTGAGTTGCTCACTCGGATTGGGCGTGAGGCAGTGTCACCATCACCTAGTCCAAAGGAAAACAATGACAACAAGTATCGATTCCAATCGGCCTCGATTGACAACCAAACCGTTCGTATTCAGTTCAGTGAATCAGATATTGCCTCACAACACTTTGGCGTTTTAGTAGTAGACCACCTCCACTCAGCTGGTTATTACGCTGGGTGGAATCTCAATACGAATCAGTTCTCGATCACCGGGCCCTCTGAGACAGTCCTGCTAAACGAGTTTCCGCATACCAAGGACGGTAACGTGATGTGGCAGCAACCATCGGAAGGTGAAAATACCCCGGGTAATGAGGCGTATCCCGCCCTCTCAGGCGACTATTATCTCGCCTACGGAGACGCGGGAACGAGTTCACTTCGCGTAGATTCGGCCCTCAGAGTCGCATCCCTTGATATCTGGTTCCATAATTTTGGAGAATTTGTTGTCCCTGCACTCCTTGTCTATGGAGCTCTCCTGACTGGCCTTACCAAAACAAGGATGTGGACCGCTCGTACCACATCCGACGATGTCGACCGGGGTTCGATAGGCGTCGCTGGAATCGGTCTTATAATCAGTTGGGTTGGAATCATGTACCAATCGATAGTTGTCGTTCTTGGGTTGGTCTACTTCCTCACAGGTGTCCTCTCACTGACGTATCCGAGATTCCTTCATTCACTTCGAGGGGCCGTTGCGCTAGGAGTGACTATCATCGTCGCTGTTGAACTGGTTGTATCGGGACTTTCTTTCGGAGGGTTCGTCTTCCAAGACGCTCAAACTGTGCTTCCGTGGATTATGTTTTATCTCCCAATCGTGTTTGCCCCTGCGTTAGGTCTTGCAGTGACACGGGCCACTACAGAGAGTCATTTCCGACTGAAGTCGATCGCAATCGTTGGCTCAGTTACCGCTTTTGGGCTCGCTGGATCGATGATCGTCTCGTTCGACTCTTATGAGTCGCCTTTTACACTCGTTTTTATGATCATTGTGGCACTGGGAACCATCATACTTGGACTCCCACCTGCACTGCTTGCTGGGTCTCGGTGGAGGAACACTCGGAGCGAGTGAGTACGTCTCATTTCATCATTAGAGGTTGAACTATACTAGTTCGGACCCAAGTTCAAACCAAACACATCGCGTTGACAATTCGTTCGGAAAATGCTCCGATGGGGATTTGAACTCGCCAAGACGGTCGACCTCACTGCGTTTGGTCGCTACGACTCGTCTGCCCAAATCCCGCTGTCGCATTTCTTCACTTCGTTCAGAAAATGCTCCGACGGGGATTTGAACCCCGGTCATTACCGTGAGAGGGTAATATGATTGGCCGGACTACACCATCAGAGCGTGTATCGCATTCTATGATATCCCACTGATTAACAAAACAGTTGCGCTTTCGACGCCTGCGTGTGTCGGACTGTCGACCCACAAAACCACACGACAACACGGAGACGACACCGTGGAGATATCCCGTGTCGACGCTCTGTATCTCATCGCTCTGCATTTGTGATCCGTTCTGTTCCAGCTCTTGTCGGATTCCTATTCACGTATCACGTGATTGAATTGGTTCGGTCTGTGTGACTGGTGTACGCAGGCATTTACATACTCGATAGAGCCAAAAACCGAGAAAAAGTGATCAAAAATCTATATCGAATAGAAAAATCCTTCAATACGGCCGTCCGTGTCGACTCACTCACAGGTGTCGACTGAATGCTAAATATGGAAACAGCGACGTTCGAGACAGAACTGAGTCTGTTCAAATACGACAATCTGGAACAGTTGCCAGCCAGCTATCGAGAGCTGACTGAAGCCAACCGAACGCCGCGGATCGAGGCCGCCATCGAGGAACTCGGCGATGACGTAGTAATCTTGGGCCACAACTACCAGCGCCGAGAGATCGTCGAGCACGCCGACTTCATCGGTGACTCCTACGCGCTGAGCAAGCACGCCGTCGACGCAGATGCGAAATACGTCGTCTTCGGTGGAGTGACGTTCATGGCTGAATCCGCCGATATCATCACCGACGACGACCAGACTGTCATCCTCCCCTGCATGGAGGCCTCCTGTCCGATGGCTGGGATGGCCGAAGCCCTCCAGGTCGACGCCGCCTGGGAGCAGATCACCGCCGCGGACCCAGAACGCGAGATAATTCCAATCACCTACATGAACTCCTACGCCGACCTGAAGGCCTTCTGCGCCGAACAGGGCGGGCTAGTCTGTACCTCCTCGAACGCCCACAAGGCCTTCGAATGGGCCTTCGAACGCGGCGACAAGGTGCTGTTTCTCCCCGACAAACACCTCGGCGAGAACACCGCCTACCGGCTCGGGATGGAGGATTCGATCGTTGAGTGGAACCCCTGGGACCCCGAAGCCAAGGACGCCGACGAACTCGAAGACGCGGAGATCGTCCTCTGGGACGGCTACTGCCAGGTTCACGAGCGATTCACTGCCGACCACATCGCCGAGGTCCGCGCCGAGCATCCCGACGCCAACGTCGTCGTCCACCCCGAATGTCGACGTGAGGTCGTCGAAGCCGCTGATGTCGTCGGGAGTACAGCAAAGATCACCGAAGTCGTCGAAAATGCCGATCCCGGTGAGACGTGGGCCATCGGCACCGAGATCCACCTCGCCAAACACCTCAACCGCTGGCACGACGACGTGACCGTGGTGCCGCTGTGCGGCGACGCCTGTATGGACTGCGATGCGATGCGACAGATCGACCCCAACTACCTCCTGTGGGTCCTCGAAGAACTCGCCGCAGGCCGCGAACACAACGTCATCAAGGTCGCACCCGAGGAGAAGGAACTCGCAGGTCTGGCCCTCGACCGCATGCTAGAGTTATAAATGAGCTACCAGTCCAACTCAGCGCCACGAAGGGTCGACGTGCTCGTCGTCGGCTCCGGCATCGCGGGCTGTGCGGCCGCTCTCGCCGCGGCCCGTGAGGGCGACGAGGTGCTGCTGGTTACCAAAGCCAGCGAGCCGGAAGACGCCTCCTCCGATTGGGCCCAGGGCGGCATCGCCACCACCCGCGGCGACCCGAACTCACTCAAAAACGACATCATCGAGGCTAGCGCGAACACCGTCGACCCCGAAGCCGTCGACGTCCTCGTCGAGAACGCGGCCCCGGCGGTCCGCGACGTGCTTATCGACACCCTCGACATCGATTTCGACACGCTCGGCGCGGAGTACGACTTCGCCCGCGAGGCTGCCCACTCGAAAGAGCGCATCCTCCACGTCGACGCCTCGACAGGCCAACACATCCTCCGGCCCTTCTTGTCCTATTTAAATAAGGTCGACAACGTCGAAATTCTCGAAGATACGACCGCATTGGAACTAATCCGCCACGAGGGCCGGGTCCACGGCGTGCTGCTCGATACCGAGCCGGACGGCGAACCCGTCTTTGCGGGCGCGACCGTCCTCGCTACCGGCGGGATCGGCGACCTGTACGAACAGTCGACCAATCCCGCTGGCTCGACCGGCGACGGGATGGCCATGGCGTTTCTCGCTGGAGCCGAAGTCGATGACATGGAGTACGTCCAGTTTCATCCGACCGTCGCAGCGGTCGACGATCCCTTCCTCCTGAGCGAGGCCGTCCGGGGCGAGGGGGCGGTGCTCCGCAACGCCGAGGGAGAACGGTTCATGCCTGCGTACCACGACGACGCCGAACTTGCACCGCGTGACGTGGTCGCCCGCGCCGTTCAGGACGAGATCGACGCCACCGGCGTCGTCACCCTCGATGTCTCGCCACTCGCCGAGCCGTTCGACGAGGCGTTCCCGAACCTCGCGTCGACCTGCGCCGACCGTGAGATCGACTGGCGCGAAGGAATCCCGGTCGCGCCCTGCGAGCACTTCCTCTGTGGCGGGATCGCCGTCGACGACCGTGGCCGAACCAGCCTCGATCGTCTCTACGCGGTTGGCGAGTGTGCGTGGACTGGCGTTCACGGAGCCAACCGGCTGGCGTCGACCAGCCTCCTCGAAGGCCTCGTCTGGGGCCTTCGCGCAGGAAAGGACGCCACCGGCTTCGATGCCAAACCGATCGAAGTCCAGCGGCTCCGCAACAGCGACCCCGCGCTTCCCGAACGGTTCGCCGCCGAGAAGTTCCACCGCCTGCAGTCGACCACGAGTTCGGAACTCGGCTTGCGGCGCACGACCGAGGGAATCGACAGTGCCAGGGGGGTGCTCCGGCGGCTCAAAGGCGAGGTCGACGCCTACACGCGCACGCGGACCTCCCGGAGCCTCTACGAACTCCGCAACGCCACCGTCGTCGCCATCCTGATCGCCAACGCCGCCGCGAACAACGACGAGAGCGTGGGCTGTCACTACCTCGCCGAGACCGACCCCGAGCAGCCAGCCGCCGTCGAAACAGGGTCCGACTAATGCTCACGAGCGAGCAGATCGACCGCTGGCTCCGCGAGGACGTCGGCCACCACGACGTGACCAACGACGTACCCGGCGAGACGACGGGTCGACTCGTCGCTAAAGAAGCCGGTGTGGCGGCCGGGATCGACGCCGCGGCGGCGGTCTTCGAGTATCTCGACGTCGACGCCCAGGGTGTCGCCTCGGATGGCGACCCGGTCGACGTGGGCGATGTCATCCTCCGAACAAGTGGCTCCGCACGTGAGACCCTCCGGGCCGAACGCGTCGCGGTCAATCTCGCCGGACATGCCTCCGGGGTTGCGACCGAGACCCGGCGGGCAGTCGACCGCGCCCGCAAGGTCGACCCCGATGTCAGTATCGCGGGCACACGCAAGACGACGCCTGGCCTCCGGGGTCTCGAAAAACGCGCAATTGTCGCTGGCGGCGGTGATACACACCGGTTGGACCTCTCGCACATGGTGATGATCAAGGACAACCACATCGCCGAACTCGGAATCGAGGCCGCCGTCTCGACGTTCCGCGAACGCGCGTCGTTCACCACCAAGATCGAGGTCGAAGCCGAATCTGCCGAACAGGCCCGACGGGCGATTTCGGCGGGAACCGACATCGTGCTGCTCGACAACTTCGCACCAGCCGCCCTGAGCGACGTCATCGACGACCTCTCTGACGCAATCGACGCCGCTGACCGCGAGGTGCTGCTTGAAGCCAGCGGCGGGATTACCCTCGATTCGATCGTCAACTACGCCGCGACCGGCGTCGACATCGTCTCGATGGGGTCGCTGACGCACTCCGCGGCCAGTCTCGATTACTCGTTCCGAACCGGGTAACAACCGTTTACCGATCGGTAGTCACTGCCTACTCATCGGTGGGTACGGTCCGGCCGACTGCGAGTTCGTCGCCGACAGCGATGGTTTCGCCCCACTCCGAGGCGGGGACCATCGTGTTGATCATGAGCCGAAAGTCATGATCGAACCAGTCGCCGCCGCTCCATGCGGGCATCGTCTCCCGTCGCTTTTCGACGAACGTCGACTGGAACCCGTCGTACTCCGCGCCGGTGTCGGGATCGCGGGACGGCACGACACACCGCTGGCAGGGATTGATACCGCGGAACGAGACGTCACCAATCGAAAACTGCACGTGGTGGTCCCGGTCGGCGAAGAGATGGTCCTCCCAGAACGCCGGAACCCCGCCGAGTTCGATGTTCGGACGGAGGCGTCGGCGCATACTTTCGATACTGATTCCGTCGAACCACGACGCCACCTCCTCAATGGTGGCGGTGCTGATGACAGTCGGCCCCGAGGCCGTCGTGTCGTCGGGGAATCCCCCGGCCGAATCGCGGGCCAGCGAGATCGGATAGGCGATCCGTTCGGCCAGCCAGTCGACGGCCTCGCCGCCGTCGGCCAGTCCGTCGGCCGCAAATTGCTGAGGTTCGTCGTCCGTCGACAGCTCGACCGCGTTGATCCGTGCGGTTTCACCCTCGTAGGTGGCTCGAATTCGATGGATGCGGCGCTCGCGCTTGCCGTTGACGTACTCGCCGTCGGCGTCGAACAGTGCGAACTCCCGGTCACCCGCGAGCCCACCGTTGTCGACGATCGGGACCGACTCAACCGACCGTCCGTCCAGTGATTTGATCGGATAGATCGTGAGTCGGTCGACTGTCGGCGTCGGTTCGGGCATATGTACTGATTTGGACGGAATCTAAAAAACGTCTCGACAGAACGTAGCTACTCGTCAGTTTCGTCCGCGGAGAGGTCGATATCTGCCTCGGCGAAGACGTCTTCGATCTCTTCGACAGAGAGTGTCTGATAGCCATCCTCGGCGGTGATCGTCGAGATGCTCACTTCGCTCGGGCCGAGTTCGTCGTTGGCCACCCGAAGCGCGCGGGCGGCGAGTCCGAGCCCTGTCTGGAGGTCGACCTCGTCGGTCCACTCGTCTTCAAGGAACTCCTGAATTTCGCGGCCCGAGCCGCCGATGACGGTCGCTTTCCACTCGTTGGGTGTTCCGGAGGGATCGGCTGCAAAGAGTCGCGGGACGCCGTTCTGTATGCCGCCAACGAGGAGAGCTGCCCCGTACGGTCGAGTTCCGCCACGCTGGGTGTTCTCCTGAATGTGGTCGGTGAGGTATTTCGTCAGTGCCTCGACATCGATCGGCTCACCGAAGCGGAGTCGGTTCACCTGACCCTGTCGACGGGCGAAGTCGACCAACTGACGCGCGTCAGCGACGTGACCAGCGCTTGCAGCGCCGACGTGGTCGTCGAGTTTGTGGAGCTTTTCGATACTTTCAGACTCCATCAGTGGCGAGCCAGCGCGGCTCTGGGCGGCGAGTACGACCCCATCGGTCGTTCGGAGCCCAACGCTCGGTGCTCCTCGTGAAACTGCCTCGCGAGCATACTCGACCTGATAGATACGCCCATCCGGCGAGAACAGCGAGGTCCCTCGGTCGTAGGCCTGCTGGTCGTTACCTCTCATCGCATCCTCCACATGTCAGCCGACTGTCCGTGCTCGTTCATCTGATTGAGGCTATGCGTCCAGACAGGAAAAACCCTTGCTACCGGGCACATCTTCCCGTTCGAGTTGTATCGCATACCGCAGGTCCGTCCGTTCAGTCGTCGCCTACCACTCGTGGCTGCCGACCCAACGCCGAAAGCATCGTCGACCAGTCTTCGGCGACGATAGCCTCCGAGCAGGCGGTCGGGTCGCTGTAGGGTTGGACGAACAGACCTGCGGCCTTCCCTGCAGCGAGTGCGTTCCTGACATTGACGTGGTAGTCGTCGACTAACAGGTCGCCGTCGAGCCGACCTTTGTTCTGCGGGACCTCCTGAATTACCTCTTCGTGAGGAATGTCATGTTCGTCGAGCCATTGGGCGGTGATCGGATGGCTCTCGGCCGGTCGATGGGTCGCGATCCGAACGGTGTGGCCCTGTTGGTCGAGCCACCGGGCGGCCTTGGCCGCACCGTCGATCGGCTTCATTCCGAGCAGAAACCATTCGGGTCGTTCGTCGATTGCCTGATGGAGCACGTCACCGATATCTAGCTCCGTACCCGGAATCGAGTACGACCATTCGGTGATCGCCTCACGGGAGAGTTCGACTCCACAGAGCTCACGGACGTACTCGATGAGTCGCGGCGTATTGTCACACAATGTCCCGTCGACGTCGAGGAGGACTGTTTGCGAGGGGCCACTATCCAACCGAAGTGTCATTACTCGCGATTAGGGCCCAGTACCCCTGAAGCTATCCCTTATAATTAGTTAATGGCTACCGCCGCCGATACTCGACAAAGGCGAAGCCATCCCGCGTTTCGCGGTCGACTTCGTGCCACTCGCTGCGGTCCCATTCAGGGAAGAACGTATCACCGTCATAGATCGACTCGATTTCGGTGAGTACGAGTCGGGTGGCCTGTGGAAGGAACTGTTTATAAATCGTCGCTCCGCCGATCACGTACACGGTTTTGGAGCTATCAGCGGCCTGCCGGGCAGCGTCAACCGCTCCCTCGATCGAGTCGACCACTATCACCCCCTCGGCAAGCGCTGGCGAGCGACGACTCAGGACGATGTTCGTCCGGCCCGGCAGTGGACCGCCGATATCGTTGGCGATGGACTCGTACGTTAGTCGACCCATAATCACCGGATGGCCTACGGTCGTTTCCTTGAAATGTCGAAGATCTTCGGGTAGATGCCACGGCATCTCGCTGTCGACGCCGATCACACCGTTTTCGGCGACAGCCGCAATGAGCGCGATTTCGGGAGCCTCGCGGGCCGAAGGGGTGTCGTCGGTCGACATGGTCACTCTGCGACCGAGAACCGAATCCCCTCGGCGGGATCGTACTCTGTGAGTTGAATGTCGTCAAAACCAAGCTCATCCAGCGGTTTGTCAGCAATCTCGATGGCTGGGCGGGATCGTGGCTTCCGTGAGAGTTGGGTGAGTAGGCCGGGAACGTGGTCGTAGCCGTCCGTCTCTTCGGTTTCGGCGGGTGCGGTCTCGGTGAGCCACTCGCGGACGTCGAGATACTCCGCTTTCGTGTCGACCGCGCCGAGACGCGACTGGAGTTCGCCCAGATGCTCGTCGTACCACGCGCCGCGGTCGCCTTTCCCACAGTAGACGTGGGCGTCGACGACCGTATGCCCAAAGGTTCCTGGTTCGAAGCCGGTCTCTTGGGCCACCGCATGGGTCAAAAGCGAGTAGGCAGCGATATTGAACGGAATGCCGAGCGCGATGTCGCCCGAGCGCTGGGTCAGATGGCAGTTGAGTTTGTCGCCCTGGACGTTGAACACAAAGGTGTAGTGGCAGGGCGGCAGCGTACTCACGGCGGCGTTGGCCGGATGCCACGCCGAGACGACGAGTCGACGCGAGTTCGGGGACTCGGTGAGGGTGTCGACGACGTACTGAATCTGGTCGAACGTTCCGTCGTCGTTGCGCCAGCGGTGGTCCTCGTCGGGCCATGCCTCGCCGTCGAGTCCGTTGGTAGGGACCGGATACCGACGCCAGAAACGCCCGTAGGCGGTGTCTAACCGCCCCTCATTGTCGGCCCACGCGTCCCAGATACCGGTCTCTTGGCGGAGCGAGCGGATGTGTTCTTCGCCGGAGAGATACCATTTGAATTCGTGGATCAGGGAGTTCCAGCGGAAGCCTGAGAGGTCCTTTGTGGTGAGAAGTGGAAAGCCCTTCTGGAGGTCGACCGTGTAGTGCTGGCTGAATGACGCAACCGTGTCTACGCCGGTTCGGTTTGGCTTGTACGCTCCCTCAGTGAGAGTACTGTCGACGAGATCGAGATACTGCTGCATGTGTGGTGGCTGTCCGCGCGTTCGACGCGGTTGGTATCTGTAGCAAACAAGCCGATCTACAAGTCATTTTGGAATGGCTGATCGCAGTAGTCGCGTGTGGGTTAGGCTTCGTCGACGGTTTCGTTTTTAATACCGTAGTAGCCCGGCTCGTCGTCGCTCGGCGGTTCGGCGATTGTCAGCTGGTCGGCGTTGCGCATGATCCACGGAATCGCCCAGTCGAGCAGGATGTCTTCGATGCCTTCGTCGATCTCGGCGTCGACCTCCAGTCCTTGCAGCAGGCGAGCGATTTCGTAGACGGAGTACATCAGGTCCTCATCGAGCAGTTCACCGGGCGTATAGAAATCACACGGATACAGCTCATCGAAATCGTCTTTCGGTCGTGGCATAACGGGTGCTACGGCCGCAGGGGAAGAAAACAATGGGGTTTGGTGTCGCTGGGTAATCAAGCCGTGGCTGTCGCTGGGTGCGTAGCGTCGCAAAAAAAGGTGTGAACTGCCCGGTTACTCGAACAGCTCGACAGCCTGTGCGTAGCGTTCCTCGGATTCGTTCCAGTCGACGACCTCGAAGAAGGCGTCGATGAACCCGCCGCGGTCGGGTCCGAACTGGTAGTAGTACGAGTGCTCCCAGACGTCGAGTGCGAGAATCGGGTGGCCGCCCCAGATCGCGCCCTGGTCGTGTTTGTCGACCACGACATTGCGAAGCTGGTTCGAAAAGGAATCGTAGACGAGCAGTGCCCAGCCACTGGCGTTCTTGGCTGCGGCTTCGAACTCACCCTTCCAGGCGTCGTACGAACCGAAGTCCGCTTCGATTCGCTCGGCGAGCGCTCCGGATGGCTCGTCGCCGCCCTCTGGGGACATGTTCTGCCAGAAGAGGTCGTGCAGAATGTGACCCGAGGAGTTGTGGGTCACGTTCCGGATGGCTCCGCCGCTGGAGCCGAACTCGCCGCTTTCGCGGTTCTCGGCCAGCGTCTCTTCGGCCGAATTCCAGCCGTTGACGTAGCCCTGGTGGTGGGTGTCGTGGTGCCAGGTCAGGATCTGTTCGTCGATATGCGGCTCAAGTGCGTCGTAGTCGTACGGAAGTGGATCTAATTCGTAGCTCATGTGTAATACCTCTATTACCACATTGTCTCGATTACTGTTAAACCTTGAGGAGTAGTTCGGTAACAAATGACACATACACTCCGACAAATAATGTATTTTGGTGACAATCAGACAACTGCGTAAGTAAAATAGTTTCCGCAGTTGTGTCAGCGCGCTAGTTGGATCCGACTAGATCGTGTTGCCCTGACACTGTTCGAACCGTTGGGCGACGTCGTCCCAGTTGATGACCTCGAAGAAGTTCTCAAGGTACTCGCCACGGTTGTTCTCGTACTGGAGATAGTAGGCGTGTTCCCAGACGTCGCAGACGAGAATCGGCGTCGTGGCCTGCGGCGTCTGATTCTGGTGATTTTCGGCCGCAGCGACGATCAGCTTGTCACTGGCGGCGTCGTGGCACAACAGCGCCCAGCCAGAACCCTCGACGCCACCGGCGGCCGCCGAGAACTCGGCTTTGAACGCTTCGAACGAGTTGAAGTCTTCTTCGATTCTGTCGGCGAGTTCGCCTTCGGGTTGACCGCCACCGTCTGGATGCATGTTCTCCCAGAAGATGGTGTGGTTCACGTGACCCGACAGATGGAACGCGAGCGCTCGCTTGACGCTCTTGATGTCACCAAATGATTCGGACTCTCGCATCTCTTCGAGCGAGTCGAGCGCCGCGTTCGCCCCATTGACGTAGCCCTGGTGGTGTTTGTCGTGGTGGAGTTCCATGATCCGCGAGTCGATGTGCGGTTCGAGTGCGTCGTAATCGTATGGGAGTTCTGGTAGTTCGTACGTCATGCTGTTGAGATGACGGTCGACTCCCTCGTAAAATTTCTGTGTGTTAGGGATTCGGCGAAGTGTCGTGAGTACGAGACGTCAGCGTCGATTCAAGCGTTCGTGTGGGATGGCCGATAGCGATCGAGTTCTGTCATAATTGCGCTCGCGGTCGCTCCATGAAGCACAATCGACAGAAGGACGACACCACCCACAAAGGCCCAGAGGAGTTCGGCGGCCACGATGAGTTCGAGTTCGTCGAACGAGGAGTGCGCCAGTGCGAACGACAGATATTGACATCCTCCCGCGCCTGAAGACCTGTCTCTTACCCATAATTCAGTGACAGAATCTAAAACTAACTAAATAAGGTCTGAAAATAAATAATTGGTCAAAATTAGTATATTATTCCGACGGCCTACGATAGGACTGGATTATACTCAGAAGTCTACCAATGAAATAATAGAATCAAATCCATTCTACGGTGGATGTCGCTGAATGAGCGGCCAGCGCTCATTCAGCACCAAGTTCGTAACCCTCTGCCCACA
>NZ_JAQFWV010000011.1:0-68774 GCF_056175805.1 Halohasta sp. A2
AGCACACGTTACTCGTGAGTGAGTGTTGGAGCGTCGAATCTCAGCTGAAGTTTCGTCAAACCTGAGCAGATCCCGACAAGTTGCACCGACCTCGTCGATGTTTCTCCCCAGATCTCCTTGGCTCCAGTCTAAACCCCAGAAGTAGTGCTAGAGGACTTTGCGACGCGACCAATTGATTAACTCCATATCGAACGCAACGGGGGTTCCCTGATGGCGACAGCTACGCAGATCGTGCTGGGCGTAACGCCGCTGGCTGTCATCGCGTTTTTGATGATCGGCCGCTACTGGTCGGCGACACGCACGATGCCGATCGCATGGGCGGTCGCTGCTGTCGTTGGGTTCTTCGGTTGGCAGATGAGCCCGACCTGGATCGCTGCGGCGTCAATCAATGGAGCGATCACAGCAACAAACATCCTCTGGATCGTCTTCGGCGCGATACTGTTGTTGTACACGCTCAAACAGACGGGTGCGTTCGACGTTATCAATGCTGGATTTACATCGATCAGCGATGACCGGCGCGTACAGGTTGTCCTGCTCGTGTTCCTGATGGGGTCTTTCATCGAGGCCGCAGCTGGATTCGGGACGCCAGCGGCTATTGTCGGCCCACTGCTCGTCGGGCTAGGATTCCCACCACTCGCAGCCGTCGTGGTCGCACTAACAGGGAACCTGATGGCGATCACGTTCGGTGCAGTCGGGACACCACTCATCATTGGCCTACAAGACGTCTTCGAGTCGTCGGATTCGATCACATCGGTCGTTTCCGAACAGGGGATAACCGTTGAACAATGGATCGCCGAAATCGGCGTCTGGGCGGCCACACACCATGTCATCGTCGGCGTGTTGCTCCCCTTTATCGGCGTCGCGATGATGACGCGCTTTTTCGGCGAAGAACGTTCGATCAAACCGGCACTGGAGGTGCTGCCACTGACGGTGTTCGCGTGGCTATCCTTCTCTGTTCCCTACTGGTTGACGGCGTACTTCCTCGGACCGACCTTCCCCGGCCTGTTCGGCTCGATGGTCGGTATGGCAGCGACCGTCACCGTACTTCGTGCAGGCTACCTCGAACCTGACGAGACGTGGGACTTCGGTCCACAAGTCGAGTGGCCGGACCATTGGATCGGTGACATCCAGCCCGGACAATCGTCCAGCCGCGGGACGGCCGTGGCAACCGATGGTGGTGCAGTGACAACCGGTGCGAAGCGGATGTCGCTTCCACGTGCGTGGATGCCGTACGTCATCCTCGCTGGGCTACTTGTGCTGACACGCGTGGTCGACCCATTGACGACCTTCCTAACCACGACGCTCGTGTTCGAATGGGCAGACATCCTCGGCACCGGCTTGAGCAACGACTTCCAACTCTTGTATCTTCCCGGTGCGGTCTTCGTTTTCGTCCACCTACTGACGATCCCGCTCCACGGGATGAGTTCGACGGATATCAAAGACGCATGGATGGAGTCAGTTGAGAAAGTGATGCCAGCAGTGATCGCGCTTCTGTTCGCCGTTGCAACGGTTCAAATCATGATCCAATCCGGCGAGACCGCGAGCATCGACAGCATGCTCGTCGTGCTCTCGGATACGACTGCAACCACCGCTGGTAGCGTCTATCCGTTCTTCGCGGGGCTCGTCGGCGCGTTCGGCGCGTTCCTCGCCGGATCGAACACGGTCAGTGACATCCTCTTTGGCACGTTCCAATACAATCTTGCAAGCGACTTAGGCGTCTCGCGGACGATCGTCGTCGCCGCTCAGGCTGTTGGCGGGGCAATCGGGAACCTCATCGCGGTCCACAACGTCGTCGCGGCGCTGGCCGTCGTCGGCCTCGTCGGTGAGGAGGGTCGTGTTATCCGATTGGAACTGATCCCGCTTGCGTACTACGCCACAGTGACCGGCATCCTCACGCTGCTGTTCGTGTACGTGATTTCACCAGGGGTGTTCTGAGCAGTCGAGAGCAGAGATGTAGGCTCGCAGTTTCAGCTGCGACCGAACACTGCCTGATGAGCCACCTTCGATGGGCTCTGCTTCCAGGGACTCGTCGCCCTAGGTGCGTCTTCCGACCTAACTCGGGGACGGGACCGGCGGCGACACCCCACCACACTCCACTCACACTCCATTCACCGCACACCACAGAGGCACTCCGTACCGCACTGGTGGACCGAGAGGAGCCAGGATCGGATCGACATATCGGTGTTCGAAAACGTAGATGCGCGATTTAACTCCACACGAACGAGACACAATGACGTTTCGAAGCAAACTAGAGGCTGACGTACCGCCAGAAGACAAAAGCCGAGAACAGCTCCGAGCAGAACGCGACGGATGGCGAGAGCTGTTCATACAGTTGATCGAACAGTTCCCCGAACCGACGTTCGCCGTCGACGACGAGCGACGACTCGTCCATTTCAACCCCGCAGCCGAGGAAGCCTACGGGCGGTCACGAGGGGATGCACTCGGGACGCCCGGCTACGAGTTCTTCGAAACGGAGGGGAACTCCGAGATCCTCGCCGAAACGGTCGCCCGTATCGGCGAGACGATCCGTGAGTCGGATTTCCGAAAGGTGCCAACGCCGGACGGCCACCTGTGGAACCGGTCGATGGCGGTGCCGCTGTCCGATCTCGACGGCGAGACCATCGGAGCCGTCGAGACGACACCAATCGTCACCGACCTTGTCAGACAGCGAAACCGGATGTCTGAGGCCCAAGAGACGGTCTCGGACGACGTCGCGACCGCCGTCGAAACGCTCCGGAACAACGCCGCACGGATCACCGACAGTGCATCGGAGATCGCCGATCTCACAGCGGCCGAGCGCGACGAGATGAACCAGGTTACCGACGCGATAACGGATCTCTCGGCGGCGGTCGAGGAGATTGCAGCGACAGCCGACGAGACCGAAACGACGAGCCAGCGAGCCGCCGACCTGGTCGGCGAGGGCCAGGAGGCCGTCGGCGAGACGCGCGAGACGATGACGGTCGTCGACGAGACGGCGACCGCCGTCGAGGACGACGTGACGGATCTCCAGCGCCGGATCGACGAGATCGACGAGATCGTCGATGTGATCGATGACGTCGCCGAGCAGACGAACATCTTGGCGTTGAACGCTTCTATCGAGGCCGCGCGGGCTGACCAGGCCGGTGACGGGTTCGCGGTCGTCGCCAACGAGATCAAGAGCCTCGCCAACGAGTCACAGCAGCAGGCCACACGCATCGAGCGGACGATCACCGAGATCCAGGCGGACGCCGACCGGACCGTCGAGAGCATCGCCGAGATGACCGACGAGATCGCGACCGGAGCCGAGCGGACCGAGCAACTCGAAGCGACACTCTCGGAGATCGTCACAGCCGTCTCGGAAACAACAGCAGCCATCCAGGACGTCGCCGAGGCGACCGACCAGCAAGCCGCCGCGACCGATCAGGTCGCAGCGACCGTCGACAGCGCAGCAGAGCGCGCCGAGACCCTCGCCGTCACAGTCGACTCTATCGCCGAGACCACTGCCGACCAGCGCGATCTCGTCGACGAGATCGACACGACCGTCGCGGAACTGGAGGCGACGATGGTCGAACTCGACGACTAATCCGCAACGGTCGAGCCCGGCGGAGAGTCAGTAACATTTAGGCCGTATGTTCCTCAAATACATTTATGACACAAGATAGCATAGCATCGACAACCGAACAGTTCGTCGATCGCCTCGAGGATTTCGGCGTCTCGTGGTCCATTACGGGCCCCGACGTGGTCGAAACGGAGATCGAAGCGGTCGCTTCGACGCCAGCAGTCGGCGTCGATCCGGGGATCGAGGACGTCTCGCTCCCGGAAACAGTCGACCGAGATGTCTCGCCCGCGACAGTCGAGGCGGCCGCGACCGGGATCACCGGGGCGGTCCTCGGTGTGGCCGACTACGGTAGCATCGTGATCCCGACGACCCAGTCGGGCGTCGAACCGGTCAGCCTGTTCGCCGACCAGCACGTCGCTGTGATCCGGGAGGCCGACATCGTTCCGGGAATGGGTGAGGCGCTGACCGAGCTCGGAGATTCGTTCCGCGACGACGACTGGAGCGGGATCATCGCGACCGGTCCCAGTGCAACCGCCGACATGGGTGCACTGGTGAAAGGCGCACACGGACCGAAGACCGTCCACGTAATCATCGTACAACAATGACGACGAACTCCTCTCCGACCTCGACCAAGGCAGCGCACATCAAACACATCCTCGAAACGGAGGGTGACGCAGTCGCCGCAAACACACAGGGATTCAATCAGGGACGCTACGATTCGGTCGCCAAACTCGAGGACTACGAGCAGCTCAAATCCGAGGCCCGCGCCATCAAGGAGGACGCTATCGAGCGACTCCCCGAACTCATCAAGGACCTCCGGGAAGCAATCGAGGCCAACGGCGGCACGCTGTATCTCGCGGACGATGCTGGCGACGCCAACGACTACGTCCGCGAGGTAGTCGACGAGGTCGGCGGCGAGCGCGTCGTCAAGAGCAAGTCGATGACCAGCGAGGAGATCGAACTCAACGATGCGCTGGCGGGCGACGACGTCGACGTCGTCGAGACCGATCTCGGCGAGTGGGTGCTGCAGGTCGCCGACGAGGCCCCCTCACACATCGTCGCGCCAGCGATCCACAAATCCCGTGAGGGCATCGCGGAGCTGTTCAACGAACAGTTCGATCCCGACGAGCCACTCGAAACCGCGGAGGATCTCACCATGTTCGCCCGCAAAAAGCTGGCCGAGAAGATCACGGCGGCCGACGTCGGCGTCACGGGGGCGAACTTCGTTACCGCCGATTCGGGGACGATGGCGCTCGTCACCAGCGAGGGTAACGCCCGCAAGACGGTCACCGCAACTGATACGCATATCGCCGTCGCGGGCGTCGAGAAGGTCGTGCCGACCGTCGAGGATCTCCACCCGTTCATCGAACTGATCGGGCGCTCGGGGACCGGCCAAGACATCACCTCCTACGTCTCGCTGCTCACGCCGCCGGTCGACTCGCCGACGCTCGATTTCACCGAAGACGAACTCGGCTCGGCCGACGACCGGGAGTTCCACCTCGTACTCATCGACAACGGGCGGATGGCCATGCGTGACGACGAGGAGTTGCGCGAGACGCTGTACTGCATCCGCTGTTCGGCGTGTTCGAACTCCTGTGCCAACTTCCAGCAGGTCGGCGGCCACGCCTTCGGCGGCGAGACCTACTCCGGCGGGATCGCGACCGGTTGGGAAGCCGGAATCGAGGGTCTCGACACCGCAGGGGAGTTCAACGATCTCTGTACCGGCTGCTCGCGGTGTGTGAACGCCTGTCCGGTCGGGATCGACATTCCGTGGATCAACACGGTCGTTCGCGATCGGATCAACCGCGGCACCGACGCCGAACTCGACTGGCTCGTCGACGGCCTCACGCCGGACGAAGAGCCCGCCGGCCTCGATCCGGGCAAGCGGCTGTTCGGCAACTTCTCGACGCTCGCGCGGCTCGGCAGCGCGACCGCGCCCGTCTCGAACTGGCTGGCGAACAACCGTCTCTCCCGACAGCTGATGGAACGTGTCGCGGGCATCGACCACCGGCGCAAACTGCCCTCGTTCCGGCGTGAGACGCTCCGAGACTGGATGACCGACCGGCCGCCGGTCGCTGACCCTGACCGCGAGGTTGTCCTCTTCCCGGACATCTATACCAACCACGTGCAAGTCGATCGAGGGAAGGCCGCCGTGCGCGCCCTCGAAGCCCTCGACGTCCGTGTACAGTTGGCGGATGTGAGTGCCAGCGGGCGAGCACCGCTCTCACAGGGGATGGTCTCGACGGCTCGAAAACATGCGGAGGCGGTGGCCGCCGACCTCGGACCCCACGTTGCGGCTGGCCGTGACGTGGTCGTGATCGAACCCAGCGACCATGCACTGTTCCAGCGGGAATACGAGAAACTGCTCGATACTGAAGCCTACGAACAACTTGCCGAACACAGTTACGAGCTCTTCGAGTACGTGTACGGCTGTCTAGCCAACGGCGGGGATGATACAGCCCTCGAAGCAGGCGACGGCGAGCGCGTCGCCTACCACAGCCACTGTCAGCAGCGGACCCTCGGTATCGACCAATACACTGAGACAGTCCTCGAAGATCTCGACTACGACGTAGTGACTTCCAGCGTCGAGTGCTGTGGGATGGCCGGTAGTTTCGGCTACAAAGCGGATTATTACGACGTGAGCATGGCTGTCGGCGAGGAACTCGCCTCAGAGTTCACGATGCCGGAGACCGAAGACCGGACTGTCGTCGCCAGCGGGACCTCTTGTCTCGACCAACTCGACGATCTCTTGAAACGACCGCCGAAACACCCGATCGAACTGATCGCACCGCAGGCGTGGACGGATCGGGTCAGAAGAGACTGATCGGATCAGAAGCGACCGATCGGATCAAAAGGGACTAACTCGACCCAGCAGTCCGTTGCACTCGAATGCCATACCATCGCGTCGTTCGACAGTCACGGCATAGTCGGATACCACCGACTGAACTGCTTCGATGAACAGATCGAGATCGAGTGCGCTGTGAACGCGGACGACCCGTGGAGGAGTGTTTTTCGATCGGATCGAAACCGCCTCCCGCCCGAACCAGCCGCCGTCATACACTCGGATTGTATCGAGCGCTTCGTAGGACAGTTCAGTTACTTCTTCGGCAGCCGTCAGTGCGGCGGCCAGCCCCTCGTTTTCGATCCGATCGACGAACGCACGGGCCCGCTGAGACGGAGACCGTATCGCGAGATCCATCGGCGTCAGGTAGTCATAGATCACGATCAGCAGATGGTCCGACCGGAACAACACGTCTGCCAGCCGGAGCGGAGCCGCTCCCCACATCGTCGCGTGGAGGTGCACCTGTACCGCGTCGGTCATGAGAACCAACCCCGCGCCCGCTCGGCGTCGTCGACAGTCCCGGTCGACGCCATCTTGGCCTTTGCCACCCGATACATTACTGCGATCTGGATCGTTCCGTAACCGAGCCACATGAGACCGCCGCCGATGCCACTCCCGATGACTGTCGCCTGCGTCTCGAAGACGACTAAGCCGTGTCGCGTCGAGAGGTAGGAACCGGTCAACAAGACACTGAAATAGCCGAAGAACGCAGCTGCGAACCACATTGAGACGATGCGTCCCCAACCCGGCATCGTGTGTTCGGGGAGATTAACTGTGTTGACCCATTGGACGACGAGGATGTAGGGCCACATCATCAGCCCCGACATCGACGCGCCAACGACCAGCAATCCGAAGGGATTTTCGACCGAGAGCGGGGAAAACAGGATGGCGATCCCCCAGCCACAAAACACTGTCAGGAGCGTCCAGAACAACCGCGGGAGACTCCAGCCCGCGTCCCGCCCGTACAGTTCGTAGATGATATCGGAGCTGTTCCGAACAAACGACTCGACGATGGCGTATTCGGTCGTGAACAGCGCCAAAAACAGCACGATGTAGATCACCGCACCCGCCAACGGCCCTACCACGGGAATGACGTCGACTAACCAGATATCGACGGCCGTGCCGGTCGACCCCGCGGCATATGTGAAGACGACCAGTGTGAGGATCGTCGTGACGAACACGAGCCCGAGGAAGAAGGTAAGCAGGTGCTCCAACTGGGTGACACGCCACCAGGCCCGCCAGCGTTCGAGATTGACCCGGTTTGGGACGAACGAAAAGCCGTTTCTGTGGACTGTCTCGGGATCATCACCCGCGAAGGGGTTTTTGATCCGCCCCTGGTAGCGCCCCATGCCGTACCCCTTTTCGCGGATCCAGAGGCTCTGTGAGAGGTTCAGATAGCCGCCAGCACCGGCATAGGCCAGTGCTCCGAGGAGGATCGCGACAGTCTCGACCTGAAGTTGCTCTCCGGGAAGCACGAGATTATTCGGTACTGATAGGATCGTCTCGACCGATCCAACGAGGGCGAACAGCAGGAGGGCGAAGAAGATCGACGCCGTCACGAGCAGGAGCTGGAGCTTCTCGACAATGTTGTACATCAGCGGTGCCAACTGGTAGGTGAGCCAGATGAGCACCATTAGGACGACCCCGAGAAGCCGCCAGCCGACTATTTCGGCACCGAAGACACTGTAGGTCTCCAACGAAAGGCCTGCGGCACCGATTTTGGCGGCACTGGCCGCCCACCCCGGCCAGCCGAGCGAGGCGAACCCGCCGAGCAACAGCGCCAGTGGGATCGCCGGATGGAGCCGCTCCATCGCGCGGAAGATGCTTTCGCCCGTCGCAAGCGTCCACCGCTGGATCTCGGTGTTAACGATGAAATGAATGAAAGCCGCGAGTAAAAATAGGGCAAACAACGCCCAGCCAAAGCGGGCAACGAGCGTCGGCCAGAACAGCGTCTCACCGCTCCCGAGTGACGCCCCGAGCATGATCGCACTCGGCCCGACGACGTACTTCAGTTTCGGCACCTTCGGCAGATCAAGTTCTTTGAAAGCCCCGTCATCTCCCGTTTCGGGGTGTGACGCCTGTTGTGGTATGGTATCGAGATTGTCGTAGGCCACCGGGGTGTATGTCGACGTCGGGTAGGTCGCGTTCGCCGGTTCGTCGTAGACATCGGCATCCGACACCACCTCCTCGTCGGGTGTTGACTCCGAGCTATCCATTGAAGACACGCTCCGATCGGTTCCCCAGAGTCGTCGACGGAGTGAGACACCAACCGCACATCGTTCGCTCTGTCGAGAGGCGGTACCCAGCTTCCTTGTTTCGTGATGTTGTCCTCATGGCTCTATCCTTTGACGAAGTGCCAGACGTGGTCTCGCTCCAACTCGACATCGACGTTCGGGAGGTCAGCAAGAGCAGGTTCGATCATTTCCCACCACTGGTCGGCCGTTTTGTATCCGGCCGAATTCTCGGGGAACACCTCGGTGAAAAACTCCGTTTTGGTCGCCTCCGGGTTCTCACTGACGTAATCGTAGGCCGCCCGGAGCGCCTCTCGGCGCTCTCGAAGGAGTTCGCCTGAGCCGGGAAGTTCGGCGTCGGCGATCTCCACGTCGACCGCGGGATCCCGCTGTGCAATTAGCTCTGGTTGCGGGTCGGCCGTCGTCTGTAGCATCGGAACCCACCAGACGCGACTTCGAGCACCGACTTTCCGGGTTTCGAGCCGTCCTTGCTCTACCAGTTCGCCGAGTTTGTTGTGTGCTGTTCGGCGGGAACAATCGACCGCATCCATCACGTCACTGGCTGTCAGTGGTCTTGCGCTGTCCGTTCGGTTCTCGAATACACCGAATACATCATCCAGGGTGAACTGTTCCCGCTTTGTGGACGTAGGCTGCGTCCCTGAACCATTCGGTGGATCGTCCATACGCAACACTGGTACACACCTGTGTAATAGTTTTTTATTTACCGTATTTCATGATACGTCACTAATCAGAAACTGCGATATATTTTTGTGTGATTACAGAGTTTCTACCAGTTGTGACATCGATAGACATTGCCGTTCTCAACCAAACGATACATGGGATGTCGACAGAAGAGTATCGGAACGTTCTCGCCGAGCGACTACCCACCCAAACTGTCAAACTCGTCGCCTCTCCGTCGGAGTTTGACGAACTCCTGCCCCAAGCGCGAGTCATTACTGGCTTCGGGATCGACGCTGCGACTGTCGGGAAGGCGAAGAATCTCGATCTGTTCGCTTGTACCTTCGCGGGAACCGATCATCTCCCACTTGATGCCTTCGCAGAAAACGATGTGCACGTGACCAACGCATCTGGAGTACATGGACCGAACGCATCCGAACAGGTGCTCGCTTACGTTCTGTCGTTCGCGCGTGGTCTCGACATTGGCTGGCAACAGTCACAGGCCGGTACGTGGAGTCACTATCACACCGACGAACTGTACGGCTCGACAGTCACCGTCGTGGGGATGGGAGCCATCGGTGGGGCTATCATCGATCGATTCGATCCGTTCGGCGTCGAAACCATCGGTGTTCGTAACTCCCCATCGAAGGGCGGCAACGCCGACGAAGTCGTCGGTATCGAGGAGGTTCCTGAGATCCTCCCGCGAACGGATTATCTGATACTGGCGTGTCCGCTAACGGAACAGACTGCACAACTCGTCGACGAGACTGCCCTGTCGCGCATGCCACCGGACAGCGTTCTCGTCAACATCGCGCGCGGCGAAGTCGTCGACACCGACGCACTCCTCGCAGCACTCCAGACCAATGAACTTCGGGGGGCAGCACTCGACGTGACCGATCCGGAGCCGCTACCGGACGGTCACCCGCTCTGGAGCCACGATAACTGTCTGATTACGCCACACAACGCTGGCTATACGCCACGCTACTGGGATCGGATGGCCGATATTATCGCCGACAACATCGACCGTCTCGACACTGACGAACAACTCCGGAACCTGGCGAACTAGATGGGCTGGGCGGCTGGCCGATCAGGCGAGCCGACTCTCCAGTCCCACACCGAGTGCGTCGTTAGTTAGCTGCCGACTCGTCTCTGCATCGGTTGTGGAAGCGAGTGCACGGATCGCATCAACGTTTTCGGGCACAACGTCGGCCTGCTGGTGGACGGCCTGAAGAAGCGACAGCTGCCCTCGGTCAACGGAGATTGACTCCGTCCAGACGCAGTTCTCCCAGACGTCACCGCGGTGGCGACCTCGGTCCTGTGCGGACTCACGGAGGGCTGCACAGCTGTCGTGCCCATGAGCACTCGCGACAAGTTCGATGCGACTCTCGTTGTCGAGACAGTTCGTGACCGCCTCAGCCGTCGGCGTATCGTCGAGGCGCACTGTCAGGCTGTGAAGGTGCATCAGTGTCGCTGGCACGGTCACACCCTTGGTCACTACGTCGACGGAGGGCAACACAGTCTTGAGATCGGGAGCGTGGTGGGAGGGGACGGTCACCGGGTCGGGGACGATATCGTTTATCGGCCCGCGATCCGATTGCGTCGGATCGCCGCCCCGGCGGATCAGCGTACAGTCGACCGACTGGACACCGAAGCGGTCGTCGAGTGGTGAGAGAAGCCGAGCTAGTCCCGTCGTGTTACAGGAGACGACTCTCGTCGACGTCTTGCCGACTGTCTCGTCGTAGTTGCTCCGGGCACAGAAACTCGTGGGTGCGATAGTCGCGTCTTCTCCACCTTGGAATATGACCGGTGTGTCTGCTTGCTCGTATCTCGGCGCGTTCTCCACACCGACACCGGCGGGTGTCGCGTCGACTACGATGTCGCTTTCAGCGATAAGTGTCTCGACGGTGCCCGCGACAGGCAAGTCGTGGGCAGTGAAAGTAGCTTCCGTCTTGGCGTCGGGCGCATATAGCTCAAAACCACGGCCGATCGCGGTAACGGCATTGTGATCCGGTGTCCGTTTGCTTACACCGGCGATACACATATCCGGCTGGTTGTCGACCGCATCTGCGACACGTTTCCCGATCGTTCCGTAGCCATTGATTCCGACCTCAATCATCTGTTCACTCTATCCCGTCGTGTTTCGTACAGGAGTTTCCAGAGTTCCGTCTCGATGTCGTCGGAATCGTTCATCTGAAGCTGGCTGTACAGCTGGTCCGATACCTCGATTGTAGGCATCACCGACTGCTACCACGGTTGGAAATAAAACGCTGTGCAGACTCGAAACCGAGTTAATTTCTCGGCTAATCACACTAGCAGTTATACTCTCTGGTATACGAATATTTATAAATTGATGTGAAATGTATCCACCTGATGTTTGTAGCATGGCTGAGCGCGGTCAGCGCCAGTGACGTAGACATCGTAGGTGGCAAAGCGGCGTCCTTGGGCGAGTTGTCGTCACACAACCTGCCGATCCCCCCTGGATTCGCAGTTACCGCCGACGCGTATCGGGGGTTCATCGAGAGCACAGAAATCGCCGACGAGTTGTTCGAAGCGGTCGATATCGATATCGAGGACTCCCGGGCACTTGCCGAAGCCGAACGGCGCGCTCGGCAGCTCATTCTCGAAGCAGCGTGGCCCGACGAGACCCGTTCGCAGATCCTCAACGCGTTCGAGGACCTCGGTTCGGACTCGATTGTCGCCGTCCGTTCGTCAGCCACTGCGGAGGACCTCCCGGATGCCTCGTTTGCTGGCCAACAGGAGACGTTTCTCAACGTCTCACAGTCCGACCTGCTAGACCGAATCAAGCGTTGTTGGGCCTCGCTGTTCACCCAGCGGGCGATCGCGTATCGTGAGAAACAGGGGTTCGCCCACAGCGAGGTGGATATGGCCGTGGTCGTCCAGCGGATGGTCGACGCTGACAAGTCGGGCGTGCTGTTCACCAGCCACCCGTCGACGGGTGAAGAGGAAATGACCGTCGAGGCCGCGTGGGGACTCGGCGAAGCCGTCGTCTCGGGAGTCGTCTCGCCCGACCACTATACATATGACCGGCAGGACGACACCGTCGAATCGGTGACCGTCTCAACCAAAAAGACGATGCACGTCAAGGACCCCAAAACCGGCGAGACACTGGAGAAAGGAGTTCCAGCAGAGAAACAGGACGAGCGCGTCCTCTCGGACGAGGAGCTCGACATGTTGAGCGACATAGGAGAGCTTGTCGAGGACCACTACGGCCAACCACAGGACGTGGAGTGGGCGATCAGTGACGGTGAGATCTACCTGCTTCAGTCCCGTCCGATAACGACTATTTCCGATGAAACGGAGACGGGAGACGAACGGGATGAGACCACCGATGACGGGGCGTCAGTGCTGGTCGACGGACTAGGTGCGAGCCCGGGGACGGTCTCGGGGACGGCTCGGATCGTCGGCTCGCTCGACCAGCTTGACAAAGTAAATCAGGGCGACGTGATCGTCACCCCGGTGACCACACCCGACATGATGCCTGCGATGCAGCGGGCGAGCGCAATTGTTACCAATGAGGGCGGGCTGACGAGTCACGCAGCCATCGTCTCGCGCGAACTGGGTGTCACCGCAGTCACCGGCTGTGAAACCGCGACGGACACTCTCACCGACGACCAGTACATAACCGTCGACGGCGACCGCGGGGTCATAACTGACGGAAACCAGCAGACGAGTACCGAGCCCGCTCGTGATTTCGAGTCGACAGGCTCCAGCACCGAACCGAGCGCCCCCAGCGCCCAGCCGAAGCCCATGACGGCAACGGAGATCAAAACCAACATGTCGATACCTGAGGCTGCGGAGCGCGCGGCCGATACTGGTGCGGACGGTGTCGGACTTCTCCGGATGGAACACATGGTAATCTCAACGGAGAAAACCCCCGCACAGTACGTCGCCGATCACGGTGCTGACGCGTTCGTCAACTCACTGGTCGACGATATGCGGACCGTAGCCGATGCCTTTTATCCGCGGCCCGTTCGCATCCGGACGCTTGATGCACCGACTGACGAGTTCCGCCAGCTCGAAGGCGGTGAGGGTGAACCTAACGAGCACAACCCGATGCTCGGCTATCGCGGGCTCAGACGCTCACTGGACAATCCTGAACTCTTCAAATTACAGTTGCAGGCCTTCGAGAAACTGTACGGAATGGACTACGACAACGTGGAACTCATGTTCCCGCTGGTAAACGACGCGTCCGATGTCAGCCTCGCTCGCGGCCTCATGGAAGCCGTCGGGATCGACCCCGAAAAGCGAAACTGGGGAGTCATGATTGAGACGCCAGCCAGCGCGCTGTGTGCCGCCGAAATCTGTGCGGCTGGTGTGGATTTTGTCTCCTTCGGCACCAACGACCTCACACAGTACACACTGGCCGTCGACCGCAACAACAGGACTGTCGCCGATCGATACGACGCGTTGCATCCCGCCGTGTTGCGACTGATTCGAGAGACGATCGGAATCTGCCGGGAGCACGATGTTGCGACGAGTATCTGTGGTCAGGCAGCCTCAGATCCGAAAATGATCCAGAAGTTGATCAACGCTGGGATCTCGTCGATCAGTGTCAACGTTGACGCCGTACACGATGCCCAACAGAAGGCTGCACGCGTCGAACAGCAACTCATCCTCGAATCCGTACGCGAGTGAGACCACACTTCCGTCGCGCGTGAGCAGTACTGTTATCTTATTTCTACGACCGTTTTTAGCATTTCACGGCCCAATAGAGGAACCACAATATTGGGAAAATTTCCATTATAATATATAACGAGCTATTTTGAGAATCTGAAATTACAAATATTTGCGCGTATTTTTGATTTTTTCGGTATTTTAATATTTTATATGATATAAATATTTAGTCGAGTCATCAACGTAATGTGCATAAATTTGCCCCAGCTATTTGGACCATAATGATTATTGCGACTATCATATTATAAATATTTGATTAAACGAAAGAAACGAATACGACGTATATTAATACTATACTGGCAAAAATCTCTATTACGGTAAAAAAGTGCAGAAAGTTATTTTGTTTAATATATCCAAGACTACATACTACAGTGCGGTGTTTAGCACTAAAAGCAAAGTTTGAATCCCTACAACGGAACCCGACTCCAAAATGTCCTACCACGGTGAGTAGTGGGCGTACACTGCGATACGTGCTTCCGAGATGGACTCGCCAATCTCAGTAATTTGACCACACTCACGAAGACCAACGGTAGTCGTGACAAGGAAACCAGCTGTAGACTGACTGTCGACGTCGAATCAATGGTTAAGAACCGTGACCAGATGCAAACATCCCACCACCGTCTTTCGATGGCCCGAAGCCAGCTAGCTCCAGAGCAGATCTGTCACGGTCAACTCCACATCGAAATTGACAGCCTCAACAGTTCTTGTTGGTAGGTCGCCTGTTTCAGTGAGAACGTCGATTCGGTTTTCAGTTACCAGTACAGTCTCTTCGTTTTTGACTCCAACTGCAGTGGGATTCCACGCATAGGTCATCGGCAATGAGATCGGTTCTCTTCCACCGGGCGTCCCGATCCATTCTCGACCGCGTGTCCCGAGTGCACCACCTTGGTGATGGTTCGTCCACTCGGAGGGATACTCTAATTCTTCGTATGCCTCTCTGATCGCGCTGAATACTTCCCCCGATTGCCCACCCGTGCGACCGGCCTTCTGTGTGGCCGCGTACGCGGTTGCAGCAACCCGACACATATCTCCGTACTGTTTCTCAAGCCTGTCTGGAGGATTCTCGAGGGCGACAGTACGGGTAACCGCAACGTTGAGACCGTTACGAACACCGACGACTGTAAGAATGGCGTATGCACCGACTGCTACCGGTTGGGGCGTAAAGTGCCGATACTGCTGGAGGCGCTTCTGTCCACCAACCAGCACTACGGTCGACTCGATACCCCGTGCGTGGAGTTCGCCATGGAGTAACCCTGCCAGAGACTGTTCAGTATCGGTCGGTGTTGCACGTCGGGCGACTGATTCCACGACGCTGGCAGTCTCCCGACTCAGCGTTCGGTACTGTTCGATGTCACCCTCGGTCAAAGGTTGTGTAATCGCCGTTCTGTCGACAGGCTCGAATTCGGGCCACGAAAAATCGGCTGCTGCTGGACGCGTTGCCTGATCAGCGACGGCCGGTTCGATTCCAGTTTCGTACCAAGGACGGTCTTTGAGCGTCACATCGTCTTCGAGTTCTTCATCGAGCAGCCGTTGGGCCTCGATATTCGTCGTGACAACAGTTGTCTCCGTGCCATCGTACCCGACAGCGGCAATTCCCGTTTCTCCTGCTCGTTCGACGAGATTAGAGCCACCTGTAAGCCACGCAAAAAGATGTGGCGTTGCCAGCCATATCGACTCTAAATTGTTTGTTTCTAAGTAAGCGTCTAATCGATTGAGTTTGGACTGGTTCGGCATTGATTGTCTCCGTATCTACTGTATTGATTTTATCAGTATAAAATACCCAGATGTTGAAACCCTGCTGACTTTAGATCGCATCGCATTTTGTTGTTTTGCGCCAACTTTGGAACGTCTAATTTAACTGAAATTAGGCGCTAAGTCCCCTTCCTCAAGGAGCAACGCAGGGAGCGAGTAGGGTGGGGTAGTTCACTCCAATTGATTGTGGCATCACTGAAGTTATGTATGTTCACACAGTGGATATCCGTAGAGGTATGAGAGAAGTTGCCGCGCGCAAGCGTATATTAGAGAGGGGTATCGTCGCGATTATTCGTGGAATCGACGCCGACGTGTGTACGGAGGTCGTCGACGCGATCGCTGCAGGGGGTGTCGATGCGATCGAAATCACGGCCAATACACCTGGCGCAGTCGAGATGATTCGGCGGGCTTCGAACGAATTCGAGGACGTCGCTATTGGTGCGGGAACGGTTCTCGACCCCGAGACCGCTCGGGCCGTCCAACTGGCTGGCGCGGAGTTCGTCGTCACGCCGACAGTCAACACCGACGTGATCGAAACGTGCAATCGCTACGGAACACCTATCGCAACGGGTGTGATGACCCCGACAGAAGCGCTCACCGCAACACAGGCGGGCGCAGACTTCTGTAAGCTGTTTCCCGCATCTACCACGGGTCCCGGTCATGTGAGTGCCATCAATGGACCACTCCCACAGGTTCCCATTATCCCGACGGGTGGGGTCTCGCTGGACAACGCGGCGTCGTTCTTTGAGGCCGGTGCTGTCGCTCTCGGCGTTGGCAGTGCCATCGTCGACACCAAAGCGATCGACGCCGGGGAGTTCGGTGTCCTGACGGAGGCCGCAAGCGAGTTCGTCGCACTCGCTGAGGAGTACCGATGACGCTCGATCTCGTCACCTTCGGCGAGACGATGCTTCGGTTGAGTCCGCCGTCCGGGGACCGACTGGAGACGGCGACAGCCCTCGAATTCCGAACCGCCGGAGCCGAGAGCAACGTTGCCATCGCAGCCTCTCGACTCGGTACATCGTCGGTGTGGCTCTCGAAGCTTCCCGACTCTCCCTTGGGTCGCCGGGTCACAAACGAGGTCCGACAGCATGGCGTCGAGCCTCGGATCGAGTGGGACGACGAGGCCCGACAGGGGGCCTACTACATCGAACACGGGTCGACCCCGCGGCCGACGACCGTCATTTACGACCGCACCGACGCGGCGATTACGACCGCCCGTCCGACCGACCGCTACCGGGAGGCGATCCGAGACGCCGAGGTCTTCTACACGAGCGGGATCACACCCGCACTCTCCGAGATTCTCGACGAGACGACAATGGATCTATTGGCGACTGCACAGCAGGCGGGGACGACGACAGCCTTCGATCTCAACTACCGCTCGAAGCTCTGGTCGCCGACCGAAGCGCGCGAGACCTACGAATCACTGTTCGGGGACGTCGACATCCTCATCGCAGCCGAACGCGATGTTCACACCGTCCTCGATCGACAGGGACCAGCCAAGGAACTCGCCACTGGATTGGCCGCCGATTTCGACTTCGAGACGGTCATTATCACCCGCGGCGAGGAGGGCGCACTCGCGGTCCACGACGGAACAACCTACGAGCAGCCAGCCTTCGAAACCGACACTGTCGACGCTATCGGCACCGGTGACGCCTTCGTCGGCGGCTATCTCGCTCGACAGATCGCTGGCGACAGCATCGCCGAATCGCTCTCGTATGCCGCAGCGACGGCTGCACTCAAACGGACTATCGAGGGTGACCTCGCGGTCGTGACGCCCGCTGAGGTCGAAGGAGTGTTGGAGAACGAGGGACGCGGTATCTCTCGATAACGGCCGGTCGCATTTCCCGTTCAGTGGTTTTGTTTGTATTCGAGGAAGCTGTGGTCCTGCATGACTGCAGTCCGACCGCCGTCGACGAGCAGGCTCGTCCCGGTAATAAAGGCGGCCTCGTCGCTCGTCAGGAACGACACGGTTGCTGCGACGTCCTCTGGGGTGCCAATACGGCCCAACGGGTGCATCGCTTCGACGCGCTCGCGGTCGTCGTCGCTCAGCTCAGCCCGGGTGCGTTCGATCTCGATCCAGCCCGGATTGATCGTGTTCACCCGAATGCCCAGCGGCCCGAGTTCGAGCGCGAGCGCGCGGGTCATTCCGTTGATGCCCGCTTTCACTGCGTTGTAGGGGAACAGCCCGGGCATCGTCAGGAACGCGTGGTTCGAAGACATGTTGATGATCGAACTCCCCTCGGGCATGTGGTCGACGGCGTGTTTGACACAGAGCCAAAACGATCGGAAGTCGGTTTCGACGACGAACTCCCAGTCCTCGAGGGTCGCTTCGGTTGCAGTTGTCTCGGTCTGAACCCCAGCGTTGTTGACGAGAATATCGATGCGGCCGTACCGGTCGGCGGTCTCCCCGACGAGCGCTTCGATCGCCGCCGGATCACGCATATCGGCCGCGATGAAGGTCGCCTCGCCGCCGTCGGCACGGATCGTCTCAACGACTTGCTTGCCGTCACCCTCTGACCGGCCGTTGACCACGACCGTTGCGCCCTCCGCCGCGAGCCGCTTCGCAACACCCGCACCGATGCCCTTGGTCGACCCGGTGACGATGGCTACCTCGTCGGCATGACGCGTCGACGCGACCTCAGTCATCACCGGCCTCGGGGAGTGCCGTCGGGTTGCCCCGCCCGGTGTACTCGGTTAGCTGCTCGATCTCTTCGGCGCGGTACGGGGTACCATCATCGTGGAGGAGATCGTGGAACCACGTATCGGTGTCCTCATCCTCGATAGCCTCCGCGATTGAGGTCTGTGCGGTGCTCCACGGGAGGTTGGTTTGGATCTTCCCATTGACGAACCCCCACGTGTAACAGCCGATATTGCGGTCCCTGTAGAGCGGAAGATGTGTTCGGACGTGATTATCCCGCGTCCGTGCCAGCCACTCCGTACAGAGCAACGGTCGATCGTAGGCTTCGAGCTCTTCGAGTCGCTCCTCGGTGAATTCCAGTTCGCTGTAGTCGTGGAATGAGATCACGTCGGCGTGTTCGCTGCCGATTCGGTTCTGTTCGGTCCGGTTGGGGTCCCAGTTGACGCCCGCGGTGACCGGCTGTGTCGGGTTGGCCTCCCGGACCCAGTCGAACGATTCCCGAAGCAGCGGCAGCGTCTGTTGGCCCATCTCGCTGTTTCCGGGTTCGTTGTAGACATCCCAGATGATGACCCGGTCGTCCTCGCGGAACTCGCTCACGATATCCCGGACGTAGTCTGCGAGTTGTGGCCATGCCGAACGGTCGACCGCGCGCTCGTGGCCGGGACTCGGGGTCCACTGGCTGTTGTGGGTATTGGGCAGTGGGTCCTTCTGCGGGCCAATATATGGCTCGTCGCCCGAAAATGCGACATCGTCAAAGAAGACGAACATCGTCGTGAATCCGTGACGGTCGGCAATCGAGAGGAACTCGTCCATCCGGCGTTTGAGCCCTTCGGGGTCGTCCTCCCAGACAACGTACTGGAGGAACACCCGGAGTGTGTTCATCCCGGCGGCGTTCGCCCACCCGAGTTCGCGGTCGATGGTCTCGGGGTCGAAGGAGTCGGCCAACCACATCTCGGTTGGGTTGACCGCCGTACTCGGCAGGTAGTTACACCCGACGAGCCACTCCTGTTTATCGTACCAGTCCCATGCTTCGTCTTTGCTCCAACGTTCGGTTGTCATATGTCGTGTTGTGTGTTGTTGTCGTTTGTCGTTGCGATCGGTTTGCTGTGCGTCGAGTGCTGTACGTCGTGATCGGTCATTCGTATGCGCTGCTGTGAGACACCAAGCTGCCCGACCTCACCACTCGGCGACGCTGCCGTCGTCATGTCGCCAGACGGGGTTGTGCCAGTCGACCTCCTGTTGTGCGCGTTCGTGGACGTATTCGACGTCAATCTCGACACCGAGTCCTGGCCCATCAGGCAGGTCGACGAATCCCTCGTCGTAGTCGAAGACCGACGGGTCGGCTAGGTAGTCCAGCACGTCGTTACCCTCGTTGTAGTGGATATCGAGACTCTGCTCTTGGATCATCGCGTTTGGCGCGACGGCGTCGACCTGCAGACACGACGCAAGCGCAATCGGCCCGAGCGGACAGTGGGGTGCCATCGCTACGTCGTAGGCTTCGGCCATCGCCGCGATCTTCTGGACCTCCGTAATGCCCCCGGCGTGTGAGAGGTCCGGCTGAATGATGTCGACCGACCCGTTCTCGAAGACCTGCTTGAAGTCCCACCGCGAGTACATCCGTTCGCCCGTGGCGATGGGGGTTGAGGTCTGGGCCGCGATCTGCGGGAGCGCGTCGTTGTGGCCGGGCAACACCGGCTCCTCGATGAAAAACGGCTCGTGGGGTTCTAGGGCCTTTGCAAGTCGTTTGGCCATCGGCTTGGTGACTCGACCGTGGAAGTCGACCCCGATGTCGACTTCGGGGCCGACCCGGTCGCGGACCTCACTGAGCCGGTCGACCGCATCAGCGACGGCTTGTGGGTTGTCGACGCGGCGAAGCTCCGCCGTCGCGTTCATTTTTAGCGCAGTGAACCCGGCGTCGACTTTTTCCGCTGCTGCTTCGCCAACATCGGCAGGGCGGTCGCCGCCGACCCACTGGTAGACCCGGACACGGTCCCGTACCGGCCCGCCCAGTAGTTCGTAGACCGGAGCCCCGAACTGCTTGCCCTTGATATCCCACAGCGCTTGGTCGATCCCGGCGATAGCCGACATCAGCACCGGCCCACCACGGTAGAAGCCGCCCCGGTACATCGCCTGCCAGTGGTCCTCTATTCGGGATGGGTCCTCGCCGAGCAGATACGTGTCGAGAAGTTCTTCGACCGCCCCGCGGACGGTGTGTGATCGCCCCTCCACGACCGGTTCACCCCAGCCGACAGTTCCGTCGGCCGTCTCCAGTCGGAGGAACAGCCACCGCGGCGGTACTTCGAACAGTTCGTAATCAATAATTGTTGTCATATATGGGTTCGAGAGATCAGTTGGTGCTCCGGTCAGCGATGAGTCGTTCGAGTAGCACTGTTCCGACGGGGTGTTCGCCATGGGCTTGCCCGAGTGGGAACGTCGTCACACACACCTGCCCGCCGCCGACCGACCGTGTGACCAGCGGGCTGCCCCAGTTGGCGATCCAACCCTGGACGTACTCGACGTGGATCTCGTCGCGTTCGGTGTCGAGGTCTTCGACCAGCGCATTCGGATAGATGCCGTCGAAGGCCCAGTCCAGCCGTTTGCTCCCGGTCAGATCCGAAATGAGTGGACTGTCGTGGGTGTAGAGCGCCGAACACAGGTTCCAGTCTTCGCCGCGTGGCAGTTTCCGGTACTCGAAGAGGTCGTCGGCGGGTGTGTCCTCGTAGAGTCGCGGCATCAACAGGACAGTGCCGCCTGCTTCCGCGTAGCCCCGGATCGCGTCATCGAACGTTGAGGCGACCGCAAGGTCGACCTCTTCTGACAGTTCGCGAGTCACGTCGTGCCGAGAGCCGATGAGGCGGTCGGCGACGTAGTTCTCCTGGACGAACACAGTCACGTCGTGGTTCGGCGTCCGTGCCGGTTCGACAACCGTTACGGACTCCTCGTTGCTCGCCGTCGTTCGTCCACTTTCGTCCGCCGATTCGCGTTCGTCTATCGATTCACCCGTCGAATCGCTCCTGAACGTGGTTTCGAGCGTGTAGGTCCCGGTTTCGGCTGACGGTGGGGTCAGCGCCTCGATCTCACGTGGTCGTGACTTCGCGTGGGCGTCGACCGCTACCTCGAATCTCCCCTCGTCGACCGTTTTGCCGGTCGCATCAGCAACGAGTGCCCAGTCGACGGTCCCACGGTGGACCTCGCGGCCGTCGTTGACCACCGTCACCGAGGCTGAGACCTGGTGGCCGCCCCAGACGGTATGACTGTCGAGTTCGGCGACGACGAGCAGGTCGTTGTTGATAGCTGCGAACTCCTCGTGGAACGTCTTCTGTTCGCGCCGGTAGTCGAGGATGCCGTTGAACTCCCATTCGATGTCGCTGAATTCGGTGATGATGTATCCCGAGATGCCGTCGTGGACCCGCATCTGCTCGATGACATCCTTGATCGAGTAGTACTCCCGCCACTGCCAGACCTCGGCGAGCTCCGAGAGCCCGTCGAAGGTATCCGACAGCATCGTCTCCTCGAAGCGTTTTTCGAACCCGGCGGGCGACCGAAGGTTCGATTCGAGATGGACCTGCCGTTCGTTCACCGATTCGTCGGACGCTGTCAGGAACGGATGGTTGTACCAGTCTGGTTCGCCGCCGTAGAAATCCTCGAGGGCTTCGGTATCCGACAGCCCCCACATCCCGAATTCGGAGACGACGATGGGCGTCGACTCGGGATCGGTGTGGGTTGCGGCGTAGTTCCGCTCAGGATGTGCCACCATTGCATCGAGATCCTCGCCCCAGGCCGCCGACCGGTCCGGGCTGGCGAAGTACCGATGGTAGTCGTTGATGTCGGTTGCGACGTGAGCCCACCCGGAGTTGTCGCAGACGAGCCGGGTCGGGTCCCATTTCGTTGCCGTCTCGTAGAACTCCGCGAGGTAGGACTGCTTTTCTTCGTCGTCCCAAACGAACGGCTCGCCCTCGGCGTGGCCGATCCCCCACTCCTCGTTGTAGAGGCTCCAGATAACGACGCTCGGCCGGTTGAAGTCCCGGTCGATGAGCTCGCGGAGCTGTTGGCGGACCTCGTGTTTCGACCGATCGGTGTACCGGGCGGGGTTGGCGGGCTCCTCCCAGACGAGGATGCCCATCCTGTCGGCGAGTTCGAGGAATTCGGGGTGGGCCGGTTTGATGTGCTTGCGGAGCAGGTTGAATCCGAGTTCCTTGGCCGTGCGGATCTCCTGCTCGAAGAGATCTTCGTCGAACGGCCGATACAACGTCTTGGGGTAGTAACCTTGATCGAGCGCACCGCGGATGTAGAGCGGCTCGCCGTTTAGGTAGAGCTCCCCGTCGACGTGTTCGATCTCCCGCATCCCGAAGTAGTCGGTGTAGCTGTCGACCGTCTCGCCGTCCGTCGAGAGTTCCACCTCGACATCGTAGAGTGCGGGCCGGTCTGGCGTCCAGTAGACGGCATCCGGTATCGACACCGACACCGCAGCCGGAGTATCCGGATCGATCTGGCAACTTGTTGTAACGACCTCGGTGCCGTCACGCTCTATCCGAACCGTTGCGGTCAGTTCGGCCGGGCTGTGATCGTCGGTTGCGGTCGTGAATTCCACGTGGGCAACGTCGTCGTCGAGATCCGGGGTTACCTTCAGATCAGAGACGCGGATCAGGGGCCGGATTTCGAGGGTGACGGCCTGCCAGATGCCGCTGACACGTGTGTACCACGGCTCGCCCTGCTTGCCATGGGGGATTTCGCTGATGTCCTCGGGGTCCTCGACGCGAACAGTGACGACGTTTTCTCCCGCTTCGAGCGCCTTGGTCACGTCGACTTCGAACGGGAGATAGCCGCCGCGATGGTCGCCGCATTCGATACCGTTGAGGTAGATTGTCGCGTGATAGTCGACCGCGCCGAACCGGAGGAACACCCGTTTTCCCTCGGGCACCGACTCGAGGTCGACTGACCGTCGGTACCAGGCGACCCCAGTGTACTCCCTGAGCTCGTCGATTTCTTGCCACGCCGAGGGCACCGAAACCGAGAATCGATCCCCGTCGTCAGGCCATTCTGTGGCGTCGTACCACTCCTCGTCGGTGCCGACATCCTCGGCGTCCCGCCGAAGCTGCCAGCTTCCGGTTAATGACCGACTACAGCGGCCTGCTACAGTTTTTTTCGAATTGTTGAGTTTCATATGGTATTAGTTTACTTCGATTGGATTCTGATGCATTATGTTTTGAATGTTGGTATTTTGTGTACTGTCTCAATGCTACCTCAGGCAGGTGAGTTCGATACCGGCGTTGACGCGTCGGTCGCAATCGCTGCGTCGAGGTCGTCAACCAGATACTCGACATGGTAGGAGAACGCCACTGCTGGAAACAGCAGGACGAACCCGATGGTCAACAGCGCCGTCACCACGAAAACGACGGCGGTGACGAGCGCAAGCGACAGCGCCGCTGTCGGATCGGTGGCCGTCCACACGTACGCCCGCTTGAGTGCTGCTGTAGGCGATTCGCCGTCCGCCATGGCCACGAACGTCGGGATCAGGGCGACCACGAGGTAGCCCGCAACGTAGAGGCCGACGACAGCGAGGACCGATTCGAATCCCGTGGGTGCTGCTCCCCCGCGAAGCGAAAGGCCTGCAGGAATGGCGAACACCATCGGCAGGAAGCTCAGCAACGCGGCGTGGATCCCGTTCGTGCGAAGCGCTCTAGTGACGTAGCCACGGTCGAGTCGACCGGTCTCCCGAAGCGACCGGATGGCAGCATACGCGCCGAGCGTTGCCGGACCGATCGTGACCACCGGAAGCGAGGCGATGAACCACGCCATACTCACCGCAACCAGCGTCGCGCTGTGCTGGTAAAGGAACCGAAGGGTTCGCTTGTGAGTGGGCGCAGCCTCGGCCCCGCTTACCGAATCCTGTGTCGACATTATCCTGTCGTCCCCTGCATCTGGACTGCGTTCACGAGGTGCTCCTGCAGAATGAGGAATACGACGAATAGCGGTGCAGCAGCGAGAAGCGTCGCTGCCATTTCAGCACCGGGTTGGAACACTTGTGTCGGTTGTGTCGTCACGATACCTACCGGGAGCGTGAACGACGACTCACCCTGCAACACGATGAGTGGCCAGAGGAACTGGTTCCATGTGTAGACAAAGGTGTACAGTGATAGCGCTGCGATCGCCGGCTTCATCAACGGAAGCACGATTCGCAGGTAAATCTGGAACGTGCTAAATCCGTCGAGTTTTGCTGCCTCTATCACAGAGTCGGGGAGGTCTTTGAAGAACTGTGCGAACAGAAACACTCCAATCGGGATGGCACTAAACGGTAGAATGACCGCTAAGGGGTTGTTGAGCAACCCGAAATCCGAGATGATAGTGTACAGCGGCACCATGTTCGCGTAGATCGGCACCATGAAGCTCGCAATGATCACTGTAAACACGATACGTTTACCCGGCCAGTCAAGTTTGGTGAGCGAAAACGCGATCATCGAGTCTATAATCACGACAATTATCGTTGTAACCGCGGCGATAACGAGTGTGTTAATGAACCATTGGAAAATGGGTGCTCCTTCTATAACGGCTCGGTACCAACCCAAAGTGACCTCTGGTGGAATCCAGTAGGGCTCTTGGGAGAACGCGAACTGTTCTGTCTTCAGTGACGTCGAAACCATGTACAGGTACGGAACGATGAACAGGAACGCCGCTCCGTACAGCGCCACATACAGGCCGATGGTCTTGGGCTTGGGAATGTTAATCCGTGTTTTGAGACGTGTCGACATTAGTCGTCACCTCCGACGAACTTGTAGTTGATAAGCGAGACGGCCACGAGCACGACGAACAGGAAGTAACCGATAGCGGCCGCGTAGCCGAACTCCTGTTGGCGGAAGGCGACCCTGTATAGATACATAACGAGTGTCTGTGTTGAGTTACCTGGCCCGCCATTTGTCATGATGAACACCTGGCCGAACACTTGGAACGAGGCAATGAGCTGGACAGTTGTCACAAACATGATCGCCGATCGCATCTGTGGGAGCGTGATGTCCTTGAATGCACGCCAAGTACTCGCCCCGTCAATGCGTGCAGCCTCATATAGTCGCTCGGGAACGCCTTGCCTGGCGGCTAATAGGATCACGAAGTTGAATCCGACTGTCCACCAGATCGTCGCGAGTGCCACCGCTGGCATGGCAAGCGTGTAGTCGTTCAGCACCGCTGGTGGGTTGCTTATAATGAACTCGAGGTAATAGTTGATCGATCCGTATTCCGGGGCATACAGCTCTTTCCATATTAGGGACACGACCGAGACGGTCAACACGTACGGGCTGAAAAACACCGTCCGGAGGAATCGCTTGCCCTTGATATCTTGACTGACTCCGAGTGCGAGTACAAGGCCGAGAATGACGAGTGTCGGAACCGTCAATATAACGAATAGCACCGTTGCACGGACAGCCGCCCAGAACGTCGGATCTTGGATCATCTTGACGTAGTTCTCCACCAAGATGAACTCCGACTGCGACGGGTTGAACGCGTTCCAGTCGAAGAAACTCATATAGAGTCCCTTCAACAGCGGATACAGTAGGAATACGCCAAAGACCAGCAGGTACGGAAGTGCGAACAGAACGCCGTCTCGTGTTTCCGAATCGACGGCGTCTACTCCGGGCAGTCGACTCAGGATCGAACCAGTATCTTTGGTTGCCATTGAGTACTCCTTTTGATCGTCATCCCTGTAGGTTGTCCGTGACGTCGGAGGCGGCCTGCTGGATACCTTCTTCAGGATCAAGTTCACCCGAATAGATCTCCGAAATCGCGTTGTTCACCGGCCGTGAGTAGTCCTCGTTGTCCTCGGTACTCGGCTCATACGAAAGTTCGTCGTTCTGTGCCATCTCCGAGAACGTCGAGAGCGTCTTCTCCCAAACGTCTGAACTCCGGAGATCGTCCGAATCAAGCACGTCTTGGGCCGCCGGTAGGTGACCCGCTTCGGTCCCCCATTCCAGGCTGTTCTGGGTGAGCCATTCGGCGGCTTCGATCGCGGCTTCTTGATTGGAACTACTGCTGGGCACGCCGAGGGAGTGACTGTTAGCCCATGTCTGTGGGGTCGACTGATCGGGGGCGACGAACGGCTTGGCCATTCCCCAGTCGAAGTCTTGGCCTTGGAGCGCAGCGTAGTACCATGTCCCACTAATAGTCATTGCAAGATCTCCTGACCGAAACGCTTTATCTCCCCGTTCCTCTGACGAGTCAGCTCGGTCCCATTCCCACTCGTTGGCGATGTCGTGGTAGAACTGAGCAAGGGCCACCCCATTCTCATCATCAAAGACGGCTTCCGTATTGTCTTCATTGAGGAACTCGCCGCCAAGTCCGCGCTGCCACGCGACGAACTGTCGGACGAAATATAAGAGATACGGCTCAGGATTGAATGCCCGCTTGTCTGTCTCAGCGGTAATCGTGTCAGCAGCCTCCGTCAGCTCCTCGAAAGTTGTCGGCGGACTTTCGGGGTCAAGCCCAGCCTCCTCGAAGATATCCTTGTTGTAGTACAGCCCGTTCGGATGCGTGTCCAGCGGAAGTGCAAGCCGGTCGCCGTCGAATTCCGTTTGCTGCCAGATGGAGTCGACGTACGCATCCGAAGTTCCATCACTAAGCATTTCGCCGAGCGGCGTGAGCGCATCGGTGAACCGCTGAATCTGAGGTGTATGGAACACTGCGAGATCAGGAGCGTCATTCCCTGTCATCGAGGTGAATAATTTGTCGTAATACTCGTTGAACGGCTGTCGCTCCCGTTCGATCTGAATACTGTCGTGTTCCTCGTTGAATTTGTCGACGAGGGTTTCCATCGCGTCACCGTCCCCACCGGCGAACAGCGTCCAGTACTGGAGCGTGGTCGTCCCACCTGAGCCACCACTGCCGTTACTACCACCCATACAACCTGCAAGGCCAGCGATTCCGGCCGCACCTGCTACTTTGATAAACTTGCGCCTATTCGACGGTGTCACTGCTTGCGGCTTGCGAACCATCAACGATACCAATAGGGAGTAAATATATAATTGTTTTTATTGTAGATTGTATTGATTCCATAATGACGTCACACGCTCACTATACGCGAGGGGCTATCTAGCTGTGACATTCAGATTGTCATCCATCGTGTAAACAAACGCCGATAGATGAAATTATCACGAAAGATGCAAAACTATATATATGACTTAGTTAAACTTTGTCACGGTAGCATATGAGTAGAGTAAGCTTCAGCGAGATAAAGAAAATGTACGGCGATGTACTCGCCGTCGAAAAAGTGAATCTGGAGATCGAGGACGGTGAGTTCGTCTCGTTACTCGGGCCGTCGGGATCCGGCAAGTCAACCGTCCTAAGAATGATCGCCGGACTCGAAGACATCTCCAGTGGCGAGATCAGTATCGGTGATCGAGTGATCAACGATATTCACCCGCGGGACCGGGGGATTGCAATGGTGTTCCAGAACTACGCCCTGTACCCGCATATGACCGTTCGGGATAACTTGTCGTACGGACTCAAGCTGACATCCGATCTTTCCGATGACGAGATCAAAGAGCGCGTGGAAGACGCCGCCGAGATGCTCGGAATTGAGGATCACCTCGAAAAGAAGCCTGCGGGTCTCTCGGGCGGTCAGCAACAGCGCGTCGCCACGGGGCGGGCAATCGTTCGGGAACCCGAAGTGTTCCTGATGGACGAGCCGCTATCGAACCTGGATGCAAAGCTGAAGATGCATATGCGGACCGAACTGCAGCGGATCCACGACGAACTCGAAACGACAACCGTCTACGTCACCCACGATCAAGAAGAGGCGATGACGATGTCAGACCGGATCGTCATCCTCGCCGAGGGGCACATCCAGCAGGTCGGAACGCCCGACGAAATCTACAATCACCCCGCCAACCTCTTCGTCGCGGACTTCATCGGTAGTCCGGCGATGAACTTCTTCGATGTTGAGCTCGATGGAGCTGTTCTTGATGGAGAGGGCTTCGAGTATCCGCTTTCGAAGTCGAGCGCCGATTCCGTCCGGGACTCGACGACGACATCCGAGCTGACTCTCGGTGTGCGGCCGGAGGATCTCAGTATCGTCGACTCCCCTACAGAGCAGAGTATCCAAGCCACAGTCGACGTCGTCGAGCCGGTCGGCAGTGACAACTACATTTATGCGAAGGTCGCTGGACAGGAGGTCACAATCCGTGTCCCGGCCGACGTGAAGCCGACAGTTGGTGATACAGTCTCGATCCAACTCGATGAGGACGACATCCACCTTTTCGATACGAGAACGGAACAGAACGTGTTCGCAGATAGTGAACGGATGGCGTCCCGTGCAGTCGAATCGGTTTCGTAGTTCCACCGTTCACTAGATCGGTTAGTCGACGTAAATAGAGTTGAGTTCGATAACGTTCGCCGCACCCTTGACCAGCTCGGGTATCTCCGTCTCCAGTCGGTCTCCTTGCATCCTGCTTTTCGGGGCGGCTATACTAACCGCACCGTGGAGCGGACTATTCTCGCTCGTCACTGAGGCGGCCACACATCGCATCCCCGGTTTGGCCTCCTCCATATCCAGCGCGTAGCCGCGGTCTCTGGTCTCTTCGAGCGCCTCGAACAGCGTCTCCCGGTCGGTGATCGTCCGGTCGGTAAACCGGGGCAGTCCGTGGCGCTCGATGATACGCTCGACGCGGTCGTCGGGAAGCTCGGCGAGGATTGCCTTTCCGAGACCGCTGCAATGCATCGGTTCGCGGAGGCCGATCTCGTGTGTCGTCTGGATCGCCTCGTCGCCGTGGGCCTTGTACAGCAGGACGTTCTGTCCGTGCTCGACCACACTGAACAATGCTAGCTCGCCGCTTTCGGCAGCCAGTTTGTCGACCTCCTCGGCGACGATGTCGAAGATGCCGGTGTTGTATTTGACTCGTTCGCCGATATCGAGGAACTTGAGTCCGTTTCGATACGTACCGTCCTGCTCAACGACGTAGGCAATCTCCTCCAATCGCTCGAGATATGTTTCGGTTGCGGAGGTGGTCTGATCGGTCTCTGTGGCGACTTCTTCGGGGGTCGCACTCTCCATCTCGTTCAGTGCCTCGATAATCTCGAAGACAGGGTCGACACTCTGGAGGTTCTGTGTCGTCGGCCGATAGATCCCGTCGACGTTCTGTACCCGGTCGCGTTCGACCAATGTCGCCAGATGTCGGTGAACGGCGCTTTTCGAGACGCCGATTCTGTCGGCGAGTTCGGTGACACCGGCTTGTCCATGGGTGTCGAGGTAGTCGAGAATCTCGAAGGTGGTCTCGACGGCTTGCACTGTTCGGGCCGCCTTCGTGTTCCCGTCGTCTGAAGCCATATCTGTACGTTATCATTGATAATGAAATATCTTTCCCCATGGGGAACAATATCCTTTATTGTTCTCTGTTGGTGAACAGTTGGTTTCTTGTTTCCTCTTTGGTTCATAGCTGAGGGGGGTTGTTTCGAAGACGGGCATTCCACCGAGTTAGTGTGTGACAACCATGGGCAGTGGGTCGCTGACTAGGAGTCCTCAAGAACGCGGAGAGCGTCGGCGATCTGCTCCGGAGAGACGTCGACCGCCATGTTGGTTATCGGTCCCGCAGGGTCGGTTGCCTTGCGACCGACCGCTTGCAGTTCCGCATCGGAAGGATCGCTCACACCGAGATCCGTAAGCCCGGTCGGCAGTCCGATCGAGTCTGCGAACCCCCTGACATCGTCGACTGTCTCGTCGGTCGCGCCTTCGAGTAGCAACTGCGCGAGGAGCCCGACGACCACTTTCTCACCGTGTGTCGCCGACGCAGTCTCGGGGAGCGCCGTCAGCCCGTCGTGAATCGCGTGTGCGGCTGCCAGCCCGCCGTTCTCGAAGCCGAGGCCACTCAGCAGGATGGCCGCCTCGGTGACGGCTTCGACGCTCTCGGTCACCGATCCCGATTCGACAGCCCGGACAGCGCCCTCGGCGTGATCGCGGAGCAACTGGTGACACGTTCGTGCAAGTGCACGGCCCGCGTAGGTCGGCCGATCATCGAACACGGTCGTTCCGCCGCTTTCCCATGCTGTTTTCGCCTCGTACCATGTCGCAAGCGCATCGCCGATCCCGGAGACGAACCAGCGAGTTGGTGCGGCTGCAATGACGGCCGTATCAACGAGGACGAACGCCGGATGGCGGTGGTGCTGTTCTGCAGTGGCGAACGTTCCATCGTTCCCGTAGATGATCGACAGACTGCTAGTCGGTGAATCGTTCGAGGCAATCGTCGGCACCGAACCGACGGGTAACTCACGCCGAGCGGCAACCGATTTCGCCGTGTCGAGGGCTTTTCCACCGCCGATACCGACGATGACGTCCGCCCCGACATCTGTCGCAGCCTCGGTCAACCGGTCGACCTCGTTGGTGCAACACTCGCCGTCAAACTGCGCGCGGTCGACCGTCCCTGTTGTGGCTTCGAAGCTCTCTTCAACCGTCTCGGCGGTCAGCTCCCAGACCGTCTCATCGGCAATCACGAACGCCGACGAACCATGTTGAACCGTCTCATCACCCAATCGAGCCAACGCGCCCGCCGATTGGATGTACCGTCCGGGGCCAGAAAAGGTCCGTGTCATATCGGCGAATCGTGGTCCCACCCTATCAGTGTATGGTATCCGTTCAGTGTGAGTGGGTCGAGACAGTCACGCCGAGGATACCGATGCAGTTCGCCGGTCGACAACACAGCCCAATTTAGGACACCACTATATTCGTCCCATTTGTGTGGCTTAACCCAGTCTCTCGCCGGGACCACAACGTTTAGAAAACCGAACTGTAACTAGTGAGTACGATGGTTTCAGCCCACTGTTGTAAGGTTGACCGGGTTCGTGCAGCTCAGGGCATTCTGCCCCCAAGCCGTGTGGACGGTGATCTTGACGGCTATCTCGTCGACAGATGGATTGGCGAGGGCGAGGCCGAACCGGCCGGTGTTCGCACACTCACCGAATGGTTCAACAAACAGGTTCTCAAAACGATCTATCGTACCCACGGACGATCCGATTCGAGTGTCCGGATCGATTCAGACTACGAGGCGCTTCGGGGAAACGGGGTACCCGACCACGAACGGGCGGAACTCCTCTCGGAACTCGCCGACGACGGGATCGACGGTGAGGCCACGACGAAGCAGTTCATCGGGAAGAGCACGATGTCACGCCACCTCAAGAAGTGTCTCGATGCGACCAAGGAGGCCCCCGAGTCGCAGACCGAGTGGGAGATCGACCGGGTACGGATTGCAACCAATACCTACCGTTCGCATCTCGAATCGGCACTCCGGTCGCTCGGAAACAAAGACCGGATTAGCGGCGTTGACGAGGCAGGGCTGCAGATCCAGTCCTACCTCTCCTGTCCGGAATGCCCGAGTCGTGTTACTGTCGAACAGGCATACGAGCAGGGGTATGTGTGTGCCGACCATCGTGATGACTCATGATGACACGTCATAATACGGAAAGGGAATCAACTGAACGACTGATTTAAGTCATCACTCTCTAATATTGACGTATATGTGGCAACTCGAGGTTTCGAACATCGCCGGGATCCGTCATGGCAAGCCGACAGTCAAGCCCGGAATCAACGCGGTTCAGGCGAGCAATTGGCAGGGTAAAACGTCGCTGGTAACGGCTCTCAGAACAGTTCTCGGTGGCGCAGTTACGGCTTCGACACTTACTGATGGCGCAGACGAGGGCCACGTTCGGCTCCAGACACCGGAGCAAGCCTACGAACGGCGTCTCCGGCGGAGTGGCGAGAGTGTGAGTGCGGATGGCCAGCCGTATCTCACGACGGAGCAGCAACAGGCCGCTGCCGAACTATTTGCCTTTTTGGACGAACACAATCGGATTCGAACCGCCGTTCGTGAAGGCGATGATCTCACACCGTATCTCATCGAACCGCTGGAGCGCGAGGACATCGAAGGCCAGATCCAGCGTCTCAAATCCGAACGGGAGACGGTTGCCTCCGAGCTCGACACTGCACAGCAGGCGGCCGATCAACTACCAGCGAAGACGGAGACGGTCAAGCGACTGGAACGGGAGCTTGCGGAGCTACAGGCAGACATCGAGGATCTAGAGGGCGATGCGACCGAGAGCGGTGAACAAGAGGAGCTTCGTGAGGAACTAACAGCGGCTCGCCGCGAGCGGGAACAGGTCAGCCAGCGGGTCAACCGGCTCGAACGGAAAATCGAGTCCCTGGTGTCCCAGATCGAGGACAAAGAGAGCGAACTGGAATCCCTGACAGTCTCTACGACACCGAACCTCTCGGAGATGCTGGAAGACAAACGGACCGCACTCTGCGAGGTCGACCAGGAGATCGAGACGTTGGAGTCGCTGTACAACGCCACGAAAACTGTACTTGATGGGGGACATCTCGATCTCGTTGCGGATGTCGACCGCCGGATCGAGGGCGATCACCTTTCCTGCTGGGTGTGTGGCAGTGACACTACACGCGAGGCTGTCGAAGCGCGAATGGACGGGCTAAGCGATGTGATCTCCGATCGCCGCGACCAGCGCTCGGCGCTCCAGTCGACGGTGTCCGACCTCGAAGAGCAACAACGCAACACTGATCAGAAGCGTCGACGGAAACACTCACTCGAAAACAAGCTCAACACGCTCGAATCGAATCTGGCCGACTCTCAAGAGGAACTCACGGCTGCCGAATCCGAGCTAGCCGAGCACACCGATCGTATCGAGACGCTCGAAAGCGAGGTCCGAGAAACGGACGATAGACGAAAGTCACTCGAACAGGAGATCGCCCGGACGGAAGCGAAACTGGAGAGCCAGCGTGCGGACATCACGGAACTCGAATCGCGCGCACAGCAGCGCGACTCCCTACAAGAGCGCTACAAATCGCTCTCCGCGGAAATCGAGGAGTTGCGTTCGCGCCGCGAACGGGTGATCAGGACGGCACGGACGGCGTTCGACGAGGCGCTCGAAGACGTCGTCGAGAAGTTCAATCCGAGCTTCGAGCAGGCGCGTCTCAAAAACCACGTCGACCCGAACTCGGGGCGAACGGAACAACTGGAACTGATCATCGCCCGCGACGGCCGTGAGATCTCCGTCGACGCACTCTCCGAGGGGGAGGTCGAACTGATAGGACTCATCGCGGCCCTCGCTGGCCACGAGGCGTTCGACATCGCTGATCAGGTGCCGTGTATCCTGCTCGATGATCTCGGCGGACTGGCCAGCGAACACATCCACACACTTGTCGCGTATCTCGAAGCCCGCACGGAGTATCTCGTCACAACAGCCTATCCCGAGGCTGGCGAGTTCGACGGACACGTGCTCTCACCGGCCGACTGGGATGTCGTTTCGGATCGCGTCGACCAAACCGCCTGACTGCGAAGGCCACAAACACACGGCCCTCACCGGCTCCGACGAAGCAGTCTACCTATCTATTCGTTCGGGTAGTCGTCGACTGGATCTGTTTGGGACGGCACTTTATGCGTCCCAAAAGTCTGGCGAACCAGCAGTCTCACTCCTCTGAGGTCTGTGCTCGTCCGAGACGCAACTCGGAAACGCGCCTGTGAGGGGTTCCTCCGTTCACTAATGCCGAATGATATAGCACTATTAATCATGTGTTTATTAGAGAGGTATAAAAACAATCGCTCCGGTGACCACGCTATGGGCCGGAATCATTCGGTAATACCGAACACGATTTGACAGTGCTTTCGCTGTCCTCTGTCCCGTTTCAGCATGATACAAGGTGGAGCCTCCGGCCTCAAGGAGTCAACGTAGTGAGCGAGTAGGCCGGAGAGGAAACCGACATAGCATGACACAACCACTATACGACGGCTACCCGACTCCCAAACGTATAAGAAGCGCCAGTGTATAATCTGAAACATGGAAGTTCGACGCACCGTACCCGTCAAACTTGACGTTCCTGACGAGCGGCGCGAAGACTTCCACGAATCTGCCCAACAGTTTCTCTACTGTGCAAACCGTGCCGCAGAGTTCTGTTGGGATAACACCGACTACAAACAGTGCGTCACGGCCAATAGTACCGCACGGGACGCACTGTATGACGATCTCCGCGCAGAAATCGACCTCACCGCAAACCTTGTTCAAGAAGCGATCCGTCGAGCTGTGCACGCCGTCAGAGGCTGTGTCGAACGGTGGAAACAAGGCAAACGTGTGAGCCAACCGGAATTTACCTCATGGAGTATGGTCTATGATAAGCGGAGCGCAACGTTCTATCGAAATAAAGTCTCACTCTCAACCGTCAACGGACGTGTTGAGTGCGACTTTGAACTCCCTTCGGACAGCCCAACCCCCTACGAACAGTACGTGTTGTCCGATGACTTTGAGTTCCGTGCAAGCACACTGCAATACGACAACACAACCGACGAGTTCTACTTTCATATCACCACACGGAAGTACGACACGGAAAACGACAGTGACAAACACATAGAGGTTTCGGAAGATGCCGGGAACCAGACAGTCCTCGGTATCGACCTCGGTGTGAACAGTCTTGCCGTATCGTCTACCGGACGATTCTGGAACGGCGACGACTACGACCACTGGTGTCGTGAGTTTGAAAAACGACGTGGGGAGATGCAACGACGCGGAACGCAGGCCGCTCACAACGCTCTGCTTCGCCTCGGTAAGCGTGAAGTAGCATGGCGAAAACAGTATCTCCACATCGTCGCTAACGAGATCGTCACAGAAGCCGTTGAATATGAGTGCGACGTGATCGTGTTCGAGGATCTGACCGATATTCGTGAGCGACTGCCACAGGCGAAATGGCATCACATCTGGGCCTTTCGTCGGCTGATTGAGTATGTTGAATATAAGGGACCAGAACAGAGAGTGTCGGTCGAACAAATTGAACCGAACCACACGTCACAACGTTGTTCACAGACAGACTGTGGGTTCACACATGAGGATAACCGCGACGGAGAACAGTTCTGTTGCCTGAAATGCGGGTATGAGGTGAACGCAGATTACAACGCCGCAAAGAATGTCGGGATACGGTACGCTCGAAAAGAGCATCACAGACTCCGTTCGTCGCCCACGTCGACGGGCGGAGACGCACCAGTAGACGTGCGTTTGAATGGTGGGATGTTGACCGGCGACAGTTACCAGCCAATTGCTGGCGACTGATCGCCGGGAGTCCACATCAAAGCCCTACCCTCAAGGACTGAGGCGCGTATGCGCCGAAGGAGTAGGGTAGGGTAGTTTACGACTTACGGAGCGTGTTCTGAATGCGGTTGGCAGAACTGATGACGAGCCCGGGGAGGTCCTGCTGGAACCGTTTGCCAGAGAGGCTCTCTGTATCAGTGGCCAGATAGATCGCCCCTTCGACACCACCGTCGGAACCCGTGACGGCTGCTGCAATGGCTCGTTTGTCTGGATGCCATTCCTCGCGGTCGACCGCGAGGCCGCGTGCGGTGACAGTCCGTAGCTCGGCGTCGAGTTCCGACCGGTTCGACTGCTCCTGTTTGGCTTCGCCGTCGACCGCGTGGTCGGCGAGCAGCTCGTCACGGCGGGCCGTCGGAAGCGCCGCGAGGATCGCCTTTCCGGGGGCAGTGCTGCGGAGCGGCAACCGGTCGCCCGCCTCGATTCGCAGCGCGTCGGTGTCCGAACCGAGGCGATGGTGGAGGCAGACAACGCTGTCGCCTTCGAGCACGGCGATCCCGGCCGAACAGCTCGCAGCGGTCGACAGCTGGACGACCTCGCTGACCCCTATCTTATAAATGGGGTACTGCGAACGAGCGTACGATCCGATTCGGAGGAACCGGAGACTGACGCGGTACTCATAGTTGTCTTTGACGACGAAGCCGAGGCCGGTCAGCGTCTCCAGATGGTTGTGAACCGAGCTTTTCGATCGCCCGAGGGCCTCGGCGACCGCGGTGAGTCCCGCCCCATCGAGCTCGATGATCGTTTCGAGGATCTGCACACTCGTCTGTGTCGCCGTCACGGGGAGATCTGAGCTATCTGCCATACCGACACGTCACGACAACTGCACATAAAGATGTTCACCATTACCGAATCAGGCACTGAGACGGAGATAGAGGCAGAGGCGGAATCTGCGGGGAGTCACCATTCAGCAACGCTGCCGTCATCGTGGTACCAGATCGGGTTCTGCCAGTCGATGTATGACTGCGTCTGGTCCCGAACGACGGCCTCGTCGACCTCGATCCCGAGCCCGGGGCCATCGGGCGCGGTGACGTAGCCGTCGACAAACTCGAAGACCGCCGGGTCGGCCAGATACGCCAGCAGGTCGTTTTCCTCGGGCTGGTCGACGTCGAGGCTCTGGGCCTGCACGATGCTGTTCGGTGTCGCCATATCGAGGTGGAGGCAGGACGCTAGCGAGATCGGGCCGAGCGGACAGTGCAGCGACACCAGAATGTCGGCGCTCTCGGCGCTGCTGGCGATCTTTCGGACCTCCGAGATCCCGCCCGCGTGCGAGGGCGAGGGCTGGATGATGTCTACTACGCCCTCGTCGATCAGCGGCGCGAAATCCCACCGCGAGTAGAGCCGCTGGCCGATCGCCAGCGGGACTTTGGTGCTCGTGGCGATGTCAGCGAGGGCATCGGCGTGCTCCGGGAGGACAGGCTCCTCGTAAAACATCGGATCGTAGGGGTCGAGTTCGGTCGCCACCCAGTCGGCCATCGCCTTCGTTACGCGGCCGCGGAAGTCGACGCCGATGTCGACTTCGGTGCCGACACGCTCCCGAACCGCCGCGAGCCGCTTGCGGGCGTGGTCGACGGCCGCTGGCGAGTCGATCCGGCGGAACTGCGAGACCGCCGAGAGTTTTAGGGTTCGGTAGCCAGCGTCGACCGCCTCCTCGGCGGCATCGGCGATCTCTCCGGGCGTGTCCCCGCCGATCCACTGGTAGACCCGAATCCGGTCGCGGGCTCGGCCACCAAGTAGTTCGTAGACCGGTGCGTCGTATCGCTTACCCTTGATGTCCCACAGTGCCTGATCGATGCCGCCTATCGCGCTCATCAAAATGGGGCCGCCGCGGAAGTGTCGACCGCGGTACATCGCCTGCCAGTGGCGCTCGATCTCCATGGGGTCTTTTCCGATGAGATAGTTGTCGAGGATTTCCTCGACGGCCGCCTGCGTCGTCTTCGTGTGGCCCTCGACGATGGGTTCGCCCCAGCCACAGACTCCCTCGTCGGTTTCGAGTTTGAGAAAGAGCCACCGCGGCGGCACGGCGAACAGTTCGTAGTCGGTGATTTCCATACGCCGACAACGAAGCTATCGAGGAAATAGGTTGTGCCGACTGAGGGTCGACGCCTGTCGCCGTCGGTTGCCCGCCGACGGCGGCTTTCGGCCCGGTGGCGTCAGTGATTGGTCAGCGTATCGATCGGCTCTATCGATTAGCTCTATCGATCGGTTCTATCGGTTGATTCTGTTGGTTAGTGTAACGCACGGCGTTATCAGCATGTGATCCTTCGTTGGTGATGTGTAGGGTGCCTCGTTGTTGCCCGTCGACGGGATCACTGTGCGGCCGGTGTTGTGGTTTGCGTCTCTTCGAGACGCTTCAGCGCCTCGATGCGGTCGTCCCAGACATCGAACATCGCCTCGTAGGCATCGTGGTAGAACTCGTACCACTCGTCGTACTTGGGAACGTTTGCCGCGTTGGGTTCGAACTGATCGGTGTGGCGAACGGTGCGGTCGACGGCCGATTCGAGGTCGTCGTACTCGCCGAGGGCGACCCCCGTCAGTAGGGCGACGCCCTTCGCGCCGAGTTCGTCACCCTCCGGCAGGACGATTGGGGCGTCGAGACAGTCGGCGAACATTTGGCACCAGAACGCTGACCGCGAGCCGCCGCCGCTGATCATCACGCGGTCCGACTCCACGTCGATGTGCTCGAACGAATCGCGCATGGCGAGGGCGACCCCCTCGTAGATCGCCCGCATCATGTGTTTCTGGGTGTGTTCGGGCGAGAGCCCAATGAACTGCGCACGGGCGCTCGTCTTGAGGAAGGGATGCCGTTCACCCGAGGAGCTGAGATACGGGTGATACAGCAGTCCCTCAGAGCCGACCGGGACGGATTTGACCTCGGCTTCCACGTCGGCGAATTCCCGTCCGGAGGCGATGTGTTTGTACGACCAGTCGATGTTCGGGGTGCCAGCCATCGACGCCATCGACCGGAGGTAGAAGCCCTCGTCGACCGCGAGCGTAAAGCCCCGGCCCTGGAGCTCGTCGGGAGCCTCTGTCAGGACGGTCTGGTTCAGCGAGGTCGTCCCCACGATCGAGGAACTCTCGCCGGGACGGACTGCGCCGCTGCCGATCGCACACGCCGGGATGTCGAAGACGCCCGAGATGACCGGCGTCCCCTCGGGCAGGCCGGTTTCGACCGATGCGTCGGCGGTCACCTCGCCAATGATCTCGGTTGGCGAGGCGAGGCGGGGCAGCAGGTCCGCGACGCCGTCGTAGTCGACGAGTTCGAGCACCTCTTCGGAGTACTCTCGGGACTCAATGTCCAGGAACGGCAGCGTCGCGTCGCTGTAGTCCATCGTCCGCTCGTCGGTGAGGTTGTACTTGAGCCAGTCCTTGCAGTAGAATACCGTGTCGGCCTCCTCTAGGGTGTCGGGCTCGTTTTCGGCTAGCCACTGCATGATCGGCAGGGTGACTCCGGGAAAGATGTCGGTTCCCGTCGCCTCCCGTATCACATCGGCTTTTCCGTTCTCGACCCACTCGTCGACGATCTCGGAGGCACGGCCGTCCGACCAGAGAATCGCGTCCCGAACGGGGTCACCCTCTTCGTCGATTAGCCAGCAGCCGTCTCCTTGGCCCGTGATGCCGATACCAAGGATTTCGGTGTTGTCGTCCAGATCTTCGACGACTTCACTAATGACAGTGGCCGTTTTCTTCCAGTTGGTGGTCATGTTCTGCTCTTGCCACCCTGACTGTGGGTTCTCAACTGGGTTTTCGATTGATGCGATCTCGATTTCGTCGCCATCGAGATCGAACACTGCGGCTTTGAGGTTCGTGGTGCCTGCGTCGACACCTATGAGTACACGGCTCATGCGCAGTTAGCAATGATCAACCCTGATATATAATTGGATAGGGTTAGTGTCGAGTGGGTTTCACCAACTCTCTGAACTGTTGGCAACTACATACATTAATAATCCCCCTCGGCAAACGGGTAGGTACGGACCATGACAGACCCATCTGCCCAGCAGGTAGTCAGTGAGCTTGGTCGACGGATGCTCGCCGACGGCCTCACCAAAGGAACTGGTGGCAACATCAGCGTCAAAACCGACGACGGGAACGTGGCGATCAGCCCCTCGGGGATGGCCTACGATGAGATCGAGCCCGACGATGTCCCCATCGTCGACATCGACGGCACCCATCTCTCGGGCGACCGGAAACCCTCAAGCGAGTTCCGGATGCACACCGACGTGCTTCGGGAACGCGATGACGTGGGCGCAGTCGTCCATAACCACTCGCCGTTCGCCAGCACCTTCGCCAGCATTGGCGAGGCCGTCGGCCCGTCGCACTACCTCATCGCCTTCATCGGCGACGAGATTCCGGTCGCCCCATACGAGACCTACGGGACGGCCGAACTCGCCGAAGTGGCCCTCGAAACTCTCGGCGACGAATACAACGCCTGCCTGCTCGAAAACCATGGAGTGCTGGCCACCGGCGCGACCGCGGAGGCGGCCTATGAGGTCGCACTCATGGTCGAGTACTGCGCCCGCATCCACTACTATGCGCTCGCTATCGGCGAGCCGAGCCTCCTTCCGGACGAGGAGATCGATACCTTGCTCGACCGGTTTGCGAACTACGGTCAGACGCAATCCGCGGACGACGTGGGAGCCGAGCCCGCTGCGGCGGCCGAGCTTTCGGCCGACCGACTCGCCGACCTCCAGCCGAACCGCGAGGCCGTCAGCGAGTTCGGCCGGAAGATGCTCCACCAAGGGCTGACCGAGGGCACCGGCGGCAACATCAGCTCCCAGCACGGCGATCTGGTGGCGATCAGCCCCTCGGGCATGCCGTACGACGAGATCGAATCCGAGGACGTGTCGGTCGTCGACCTCGATGGTGAGCACGTCGCTGGCAAACGCAAACCCTCCAGCGAGTTCCGGATGCACACCGACATCCTTCGCGAGCGTGACGATGTGGGCGCGGTCGTCCACAACCACTCGCCGTACGCCAGCGCCTTCGCCAGCCTCAACGAACCCGTTGAGGCCTCCCACTACCTGATCGCCTTCGCGGGCGACCAGATCCCGGTCGCCCCGTACGAGACCTACGGGACGGCCGAACTCGCGGAGGTCGCCCTCGAGACCCTTGGAGAGGAGTACAACGCCTGCCTGCTCGAAAACCACGGCGTCCTCGCGCTCGGCGACTCCGTGGCCGAGGCCTTCGAGGTCGCGCTGATGGTCGAATACTGTGCCCGGATTCACTATCAGGCCCGCAACATCGGCGAGCCGAAACTCCTTCCGGACGCGGAGATCGACACGCTGCTCGAACGGTTCGCGGACTACGGTCAGGACCACTGACCGTGCGGTCGACTCGTGACCGCAGCGCGTCACCAACCCACCAAAACGAGAGCACCTAACGACTATCATGCTACAAACCCACTTCGAAATCATATGACACACTCAGTCGTCGTTATCGGCGGCGGCGCGACCGGAACCGGGACTGCCCGCGACCTCGCGATGCGAGGCTTCGACGTGACGCTCGTCGAACGCGGGAATCTCACCGAAGGCACGACCGGTCGTACCCACGGCCACCTCCACAGCGGGGGTCGCTACGCCGTCTCCGATCAGGAAAGCGCGGTCGACTGTATGGTCGAAAACCGAATCCTCCACCGGATCGCGGGCCACTGCATCGAAGACACTGGCGGCCTGTTCGTCCAACTGGAGGGCGACTCCGACGAGTACTTCCAACAAAAGCTGGCGGGCTGTGCGGAGTGCGACATCCCGACGGAAGTCATCTCCGGCGCGGAAGCCCGCAGGCAGGAGCCACATCTCACCAAGCGCGTCAAGCGCGCGATCCGGGTTCCCGACGGAGCCATCGACCCCTTCCGGCTCTGTGTGGCCAACGCCGCCGACGCAGTTGACCATGGCGCGCGCGTCGAAACCCACGCCGAGGTGGTCGACCTCGTCGTCGACGAAGGACGTGTCACTGGCGTCGAGATCGAACGCCAAGGACCCAACTACCTCGGCAACGGCCGCGAGGGCCAGCGCGAGACTATCGCGGCCGACTACGTCGTCAGCGCGACCGGCGCGTGGGCGAGCCAGCTCGCCGCGATGGCCGATATCGACCTCGAAATGGCGATCTCGAAGGGGGCGATGGTGGTCACCAACGTCCGGCAGATCGACACGGTGATCAACCGCTGTCTGCCTAAGGGCGACGGCGATACGATCATCCCCCATGAGACGACCGTCCTCTTGGGCGCGAACGATGACCCGGTCGACGACCCCGACGACTATCCGGAAGAACAATGGGAGATAGATATGATGATCGACCTCGCGGCGGAGATGGTGCCGATCACCGCCGAGGCGCGGATGATCCGGGCTTACTGGGGCGTCCGGCCGCTGTACGATCCCGACCCCGGGTCGACCAAGGAGTCGGGCGACGTTACCCGGAACTACTTCGTCCTTGATCACGCCGATCGCGACGGCATCGAGGGGTTTGCCTCAATCGTCGGCGGCAAACTGACGACCTACCGAGAGATGGCCGAATCCGCGACCGACCACGTCTGCGACGTACTGGGTGTCGCCGCCCCATGTCACACCCACGAGGAACCCCTGCCGGGAAGCAGCGACACCGCGATACTCGACGACCATATGGACAGCTTCGGTCTTCGATCGCCGATTGCCCGCCGAAGCAAACAGCGACTCGGCGACCGCGCCGCCGAGGTACTCGACATCGAGGGGCCGAACCCGACCGTCTGTGAGTGTGAGGCCGTCACCCGCGCGGAGATTCAGGACGCCGTCGACGGCGTGGGCGCGGACCCCAACGGCATTCGGCTTCGGACCCGCGCGTCGATGGGCAACTGTCAGGGCGGGCTGTGTTCACACCGAATTAGCGCCGAAATATACCCAAAACACGACGCCGTCACCGCCCGTGACGCGCTCGACCAACTGTATCAGGAACGCTGGAAGGGCCAGCGCCACACCCTATGGGGTCGACAGCTCTCGCAGGCCATGCTCAATCACCTCCTTCACGCAACGACAATGAACCACGATGCCGATCCCGCGACCGGTGGGCCGAGCGTCGACTACGACGCTTTCGACAGGGGCCGCACGGACGCGATAGCCGAGGAGGTCCATGGCGATTGAAAGCGAGGTCTTGGTGGTCGGCGGGGGTCTCGCCGGAATCATGAGCGCGATTGCGGCCGCCCGCGAGGGGGCTGACGTGCGACTTGTCTGCCACAAACGCACCTCGCTCAGGCAAGCCTCGGGGCTCATTGACGGCCTCGGCTACGTCCCCACGCGCACTGACCCCTATGCGGCCGACGAGATCACCCAGCGACGTAAGGATTTCCGGACTGTCCGCGCCGAGCGCGGCGCGTACACCGGCCCGCTGGTCACTCCGTTCGAAGGGGTCGACGACCTTCCCGAGAACCATCCGTACTCGATTCTCGGCCCCGAGGCGCTTCGGGAGGGACTCGCCCTGTTCGACGAGATCACCGGGGACATGTATCTCGGAAGTCACACCGAGCGCAACGCGCTCGTGCCGACGTTCGGCGGGACGATCAAACCGACTGCCCGCTATCCGAGCGCGGTCGAAGCCGGGCTGGCCAGCGACAGCCGACCCATGGCCGTCGTCGGCTTCCGGTCGCTGGTCGACTTCGACGCCCGGATGGTCGCCGACACGCTCGAACTGGCCGACGTTCCCTTCGCGGTGACCGGCGCGGAGGTCGCGTTCGCCGAAGCGTTCCCCGACGATGCCAAGATCACCCGGTTCGCTAAGGCACTCGATCACGACGAACCCATCGACGGCATTCCCGCGCGACGGGCCCTCGTCGAAGCCGTTGAACCCCACGTCGGTGACGCCGAGCGCGTCGGCTTTCCCGCCCTGTTGGGCGACGACCACACCGCCGAAGTCCGGGCTGATCTCGGCGACCGACTGGGCGTCGACGTCTTTGAGATTCCGATGGGCCCGCCCAGCCTGCTCGGACTCCGGCTCGAAGACCGGCTCTACGACGCGCTGGACGCGGAGGGTGTTCGCTTCCAGACCGGTACCCCGGTCGTCGGCTACGAATCCCGGGCGGACGACCCCTGCCGGATCGAGTCGGTCGTGGTCGATCATAAGGGCCGAGAGGTCCCCTATCACGCCGATCGGTACGTCCTCGCCACCGGCGGCTTCGTCGGCAAGGGGCTGAACTCGGACCGCCAGCGCGTCAAGGAGCCGGTCTTCGGCTGTTACGTTCCACACCCCGAGGACCGCTACGACTGGTTCGTCGACGACGCCTTCGGCGACCACCCGTACGCGCGCTTCGGCGTCCGACCCAACGAATCGATGCAGCCGCTCGATGTCGAGGGGAATCCCGAGTTTGACAACCTCTACGCGGCCGGATCGGTCGTCGGCGGCGCGGACATCGCTCGCGAGAAATCCGCCAGCGGCGTCTCGTTGGCAACCGCCGTCGTCGCTGGACGGATGGCTGCTGATCCACTACAGTAGCAGCTGACAACCGGGCCGGTAAGCGGTCGAATGCTAGACGACGCTATCGATCACTTTTATGTCGCAAGTACTCAATAAACACGAACACTTATATTCTATTGAAATAAATCCGTATTTGCATGGTAGAATCTATCCCGCTGGCGACAGCGACGCAACTCATCGAAGCAGCCGAGCAGAAAGCAGACAAAATCGACAACCCGATGGTAATCGCTGTAGCCAACAGCGAGGGTAACCTCATCGCCCAACACCGAATGGACGGCGCGTGGCTCGCATCGGTCAACATCTCGAAAAACAAGGCCTACACGTCGGCCGCGCTGGATATGCCGACCCATGACCTCGCCGAGCCCTCCGAGCCCGGCAACTCGCTGTACGGCCTCGACACCCGCGATAAAGGTCGAATGGTCGTCTTTGGCGGCGGCTACCCGCTCGAAGCAGACGGCGAAATTGTCGGTGCGATCGGCGTCTCCGGTGGCGCGGTCTCCCAAGACCGAGAAGTCGCCGAGGCCGGCGTCGACAAATGGACCGAACTCGTCGAAGACGGTGCTGTCGACGTTCGGCAAGACTAGCCTCGGTATATACCCTCTTGCACCTATTTATTTTCGCAGAGTAACGTACGGACAAGACAGGCGTCTATCGCGTACAGTAATAAAAATAAAAATCGTGCCGCTGTTCCCGAATCAGAAGTCTTGGTGTTCGTTGGTAGGCCACATGTAGGTCATACCCGAACTCTCGGAGTCCCACGGTGTCTCGGTCGGGGTTTGGGTGGTCTTTTGATTCTGAACCTCGCTTACGATGGCCTCGACTACCGCCTCGTCAACGTCGTTCTGTTTGGCGACAGCTTGCGTCCAGTCATCAATCGATGCTGCTTCGTGGAGTTTGGGTAGGTTGACGAGCATTCTCACTTCTAATCTTGAGCCCGATATAAATAAATATTTTGCACACACATAATGGTGAAAATTAATTCCATGAACGATCATCTACAACATCGAAAATACAGTGTGGCTACTAGAATGTCAAACGACTTTTATGCAGGCGGTAGGTTTAGGAAACAGGCTGAGAGTGTAGGTGTATGGTTTCAGTTACCGTTTGGAACGAGTTTATAGAAGAACGAACGAACGACGAGGTCGAGTCGGTGTACCCTGAAGGGATTCACGAGATTCTTGCATCAGGACTCCGTGAACGAGGTCACGAAGTCCGAACGGCGACACTTGACGATCCGGACCACGGACTGACCGAGGATTTACTTGACGAAACTGACGTCCTCGTGTGGTGGGAGCACCGCGCCCATGACGACGTCAACGACGAGATCGTCGACCGTGTATGTGATCGGATCTACGATGGGATGGGGTTCGTTCCGCTTCACTCGGCACATTTTTCGAAGATTTTCAAGCGATTGATGGGGACACCTTGTTCTTTGACATATCGTGAGTCAAGAGAGCGTGAACGAATGTGGGTTGTCGATCCAAGCCATCCGATAACAGCCGGCCTCGACAATTCGTTCGTGATCCCTGAAACTGAGATGTACGGCGAGCCGTTCGCCGTCCCAGAACCTGACCAATTAGTGTTTGTCTCCTGGTTCGAGGGTGGAGAGGTGTTTCGTTCTGGTTGCTGTTACCAACGCGGTACCGGTCGAATCTTCTATTTCCGACCAGGTCATGAGACGTATCCCGTCTACCACGAACCAGTAGTGCTTGACGTTATTGACAACGCTGTCCGTTGGGCGGTCCCGAAAACTGACCGGGCGGTCTCGGAAGACAATGTGGAAGTCGACTCTCTTGAGTGAATCACCTCGGAGCTTAACTGCGAGGCGATCTGTGGTGATTCCAACACTTCTTTTCGGGTTAACGGTTCAAATTAGTATTTCTCTAGACCCGACTCGTAGGCCGATACTATAGAGTCGACCAACTGCCTGTGTTGCTTCTGCCGGCAGTGTGATGAATTGTTCACTGCTGATTGTAGGTGGAAGAGGGTCAAGCCGATATACCGAATACGTCCCCTTCGGTGTCGTCGTGGGAACGATTTTACCAGGAGCCCTCTCGCCGAAATCCTCTCGATCCATTAGTGGTATCCGTACAAACGCTCCAGTGCTTATTGGTATTTTCAGCCCTAAATCCAAATAACGGGGCGATAGCTTGCACTAATACAACTACTCACGATCTCTGGAAGCAGAACTGGTGCTGGTTCTCATTTCCGTATTTTATGTCTAAGAGGATATTTTACAGTTAGAACTATTGTAAGGATCTCGTGAACACGAACCCCCGTATTCGTAACTCAACCCGTCAGATTCTATATAGCGTTATGTGATATATTTCTATTGACTCAGACCACTCAGATGCTGTATTCATAGGATAGAACAACTGTAATCCCAATCTAATTTTTCCAGAATTAGATTTTAGGCCACTATACATTAGTCCAGTAATGTACAGTAGATTTACCAGGGGCGCCGCTGTACGGTAACCACGAAAGATGGACACCACTCAGCAGGACGCTACTCCGGGGTTTCAGCCGCTCAAAGAGGAGATCCAGGATTTCCTGGAGTCGGGCTCGAAGTCGGGCAACTACAAATCCAACCTGGAGTACGTTCTCGGGAAGTTCTGCGAACAGATCTCCCAAAGATCCACGACACTGGCGGACGTCGACAAAGAAGTCATGGCCGAGTACGCTACCTACCTTCGGCGGCGCGTCGACGCACACCAAACCCCTGGTGTCGAGGGCGGTATCACCGCGTCGACCGCGTGGGCGTACTACGATAACGTCTCGGCATTCTTCGACTACTGCCTCAAGTGGGACAAGATCGAAGAGAACCCAGCCCAAAAGCAGGTCGCCAAAGACGAGCTCCCCGAACGCCCGTCGACAGTCAGTGGCTCCCAACAGTTCTGGTCTCCCGATGAACGCCGACAACTCCTCGATTACGTCGACCGGCGGGCGTCGACGGCGATCGACGAGCGCGGCACCGGGGCCGTGGTAGAACTCCGAGACAAAGCCCTCGCATACGTTCTCGCGTTTACGGGCGTCCGTGGCGGCGAGATTCTGAAAGACTCTCGTGACGATCGGCGAGTCGGGCTTCGGTGGGCCGACGTCGACATCGAAGACAACCAACTCACGATATTGGGCAAGAACCAGCATCGCGAGCCCGCCCAACTGCCGGGCCAAACTCACCACCCACTCGAACAACTCAAACAGGTAGTCGACCCAGCCAGCGAGGCGTGGCCCGTCTTCATCTCCCTGCACGCCCCGTCTCTGTACTCTGCTCTCCCTGATGGCTTCGAGCGTCCAGCAGACGATGAGCGGAGCCTGCTGGATCACTGCCGGACCCTTGAGATTACACCGCCAGCACTGTCTACAAACGGCGCTCGAAGCGTGTTGAAACGACTGTGCTCCGAGGGCGAGATCGAAGTAGGCGGCGACAAGGACTACCTGACGCTACACGGTGCACGGCGCGGTGTTGGTGAGAAACTGTACCGCGAGCGTGGGGCCGCGGCCGCCCAACGGACGCTCCGGCACGCTGATCCAAAGACAACCTCGGAGATGTATTCACATATCGAGACGAGCGAGAATGCTGAGAACGTCACCGAGGTATTCGGCGACGAGCGGTAAGTTGACTTCACACCAATCATTGTACCAATTCCGTAGCTGGGTGAGATTTGCCAATTTGAACTCGGTGAGATAGTATCTTCGTGACGAGATGGTCGACATGGACGGTAAAATCTCGAACCAGCGTTTCAGGCCGTCTCACAAACACTGCTCGACAGGAACCTTTTCGTACTTATTAGATGTTGAGGTAGTTCACTAGAACTCTAAGGCCTACTAATTAGAAATATCCATTTCAAAACTCGATTCCCGTTATATCAAATCGAGCACCTCCGTACTCACTCTCAGATACAGATATTGACCAATCATGAGAATCAACAATATTTGATACAATTGACAATCCTAGACCTGTTCCTTGTTTGGAGTATGTCTTTCCTTTTTTAAATATGTCTTCCCGATTTTCTTTTGGTATTCCAGGCCCGTCATCAGCTACAAAAAAGCCAGTAGAAGTGGATCCAACGTAGACATTAATGTCACTACCACCATGTTCTACACAATTTCGAAAAAGATTTTCAAATAGCTGTAATAATTGATTAGAATCTGCAGAGAGGTTTTGATCTGAATCAACTGCCAGAGTCGCAAATTGAGTATCTACATTACTCCAGGCAGTCTTCGCAGTAATTTTGAGTGAAACCCGTTCATAATTCGGTTCACGCCCGCTGCGCGCACTTTCAAGTATCGAATCTATAATCTCACCTATTCGTTCAAGTGCGTCTTCGGCGACTCTAATGTGCTTTGTTGGTTCTTCGGTCGTTCTTGCGAGGAGTAGATTTCCATTAGCGACAGTAAGTGGATTTCGGAGATCATGGCTAAGTTCGTTAGCGAATTCTTGTAGTTGCTGATTTTGTTCTTTCAACTGTTGTCTTTCATTTTCAATTTTTGTTATATCACGAAGTACTGTAATTTGTCCTTTAGCACCATATCCATATTCTAATGAAGACTGAATTTGTACAAATACACGATTTATATCGTCAACAGATAGCACAACATAATTTTGATTATCGCCCGTATTGACCTTCTCCAGACCGGGGTTTTGTTGTCTGACTTCTTGCTTTGTCATTCCAACATCTATATCAAGAATGTCTTGTGCTGCTTCGTTTGCTACCAATACACTATCATTAGAACCATAGACATAAACTGCATTTTTTACTTTGGTTATAATTTGCTGCTCAGAAGGCGGTGTTATCCGAATAAATTGGTATTTTTTGACTGATACAGCAAACAATAAACCTGATATAGCCCATCCAATCGGAGTTGGATCGAAATATGAGGGAACCAAATCAAGAAATTTGACCATTCCGAGGACGGCTCCGATTCCTATAAACAGAAGAATAATAATCGATTGGAAATTCTCCATTTTATTTGAACTATGTAGGAAATTACCAAGTACCATACCAAATGCCATTATAATAAGAGGATATCCTAGTCCAACGGTTACTAAGGGCCTAATAGATCCAGGATTAGCCGGAATAAGGATCTCTGTAGCCTGGTATGGGTTTTCTACCGTATATATGATTTCAAAAGAATTTGTCCATGATAGCAAAAATATGATTAGAGGAGGTAGAAATAACGTATAAACCGGCTTGGGTATCGATTCTTTATATACATATTCGTAGCAAAAAATAAATGTTAAAATTGCAGATGTTGATACTGCAAGCACATAGAAGTGAGTTGCAATAAGGCGTACTTGTGAAGAATTAGTCAGGGTCATAATAGAAAAAGAGAATGACCAAACCATCGTAGCTAACATCGTAAACTGAAACCAGATCACAGCTGGCTTATGCCTTTCATCCCGAAGCCAGTAAGCGATACTTCCAGGAATAAATCCAGAGACCAGCACAAAAACACCTACATTAGTAGGCGTGAGAATTCCTGACATGTTTATAAACACTCTCGCTTTCTAATTCGTTTTCACGCGTATATTTCTTGTGACATCCTGTTCGCATAGTATTTAACTGGAATTAGGTGCTAAGTCCCCTTCCTCAAGGAGCAACGCAGAGAGCGAAGCGACCGAGTAGCGTTAACGAGAGCTTTGCTCTCGTTCGCACATCAGAAATATACGATTTCTGAGGACGCAGTAGGGAGGGGATACAGCACCGCACGGTTCTCAAACATGTTTACTCCCTCGGCCCACAGGCCCACCGCTACTTTTATGTCTATCCAAAGTCTATACATTGGTGATGGATAGGTTTGAAATTGAAGGCGAGGAGGTCCTCGACGGGACTGCAAAACCGTCGGGGAATAGCGCCCACGTCATCGTCCCGAAACGCTGGCGCGGGGCCGACGTGAAAGTCGTCCGCATCTCCGAACCCGACCCAGACGAATAGGCTATGCACTATAACTACAAGTATCAACTCAACCCGCCGGAAGCCGTCGCTGAGACGCTTCTGTCCCACGTCGATACTTGTAGGCAACTGTACAATCACGTCCTCTACCTGCTCAACGAGACAGACGACATTCCTGCTCGCTACGAGGTTCAGGGACGACTCCCCGACCTCAAATCGTGGTGGGACGACCTCGGGAACGTTCACTCGAAAGTTCTCCAGATGGTCGTCAAGCGAGTCTACGACAACCTCTCCACGCTCAAAGCGCAGAAGGAGAACGGACGCGCTGTGGGGATGCTCAAGTGGAAACCCCCTCGAGAGTATCGGTCGCTCACCTACAACCAGTCCGGCTTCAAACTCAAGAATACGAGTGGTCGGCCTACGTTATGGTTGAGCAAAATCGGTGAGATTCCGATACACCTTCACCGAGACATCCCCGAGAACGCGACCATCAAACAGGTCACGGTCAAACAAGAACCCACGGGCGAATGGCACGCCACGTTCGGCATCGACGTGGACGAAGCCACGCCTGAAAAATCAGAGATGCCCGAGAAAGTCGTTGGTATCGACGTAGGGATTCTCAAGTACGCCCACGATACCGATGGGTGCGCCATCGAAAGTCCCGACTTCAGCAACGAGCGCGGTAGTTGGATAGCAGTTCCTTCATTCAAAAACGACCGTCTATGACGCTCTATCGTCGAATTTTGTGTCTGATATCATATATAACTAGATTCTATTTTTATATCACTATATTGAGCGTGTATTTATACCGGCTAAATTTACGATTGGTCAATAGAAACTCGCCTTAGAAAATATTAGTCGACGTACGTCCATCATTCCAAAATGACAATTTTGAGCTACCCCTACGCTGTCTTGCGATTAGAAACCTGCTATCCAACTACCGAGCGCGAACGGTTGGAACATGCCCAACGCGATCTCTCGCGGAAGAAACACGGGTCTGCGAATTGGGAGAAACAACGGCAGGTCGTGGCCGAACGCCACGCCGACCTGAAGCGAAAGCGACAAGACTTCCTCCATAAGTTGTCGAACCACTACGCCACCGAGTACGACTTGGTGGCGGTCGAGGACTTAGACGCGAAAGGACTGGTCGAACTTCCGGGCAACTCTCGGAACCGGGCGGGAGCGGCTTGGGGGATGTTCCTGCGAATGCTCCAACACAAGTGCAAGCGCGAAGGGACACACTTCGTCGCAGTTGACGCGAAAGATACGACAAAGGAATGCGCGGCCTGTGGTGTCAAGACAGACAAGCCACTGTGGGTGCGCGAACACTCCTGTCCGTCGTGTGGGTTCGAGGCGGATAGAGACGCGAACGCGGCGTGGAACATCCTTTCTCGCGGTCTTGAAGATGTAGGAGTGGGATACTCCGAAAAAACGCCTGTGGAGACCGCGCTCCCTGTGGATACGTCCGTATCTGCAAAGCGCGTCGTGGAAACAGGAAGCCCCACCCTCACCGAGCGAACGGCGAAAGCCGTGAGCGAGTAGGGTGGGGTAGTTCACCTAAGCGAATACCACCAGACTGCGCCCCCATATCGACTGGTGTATTTCAACTATCTCCCCACAGAGATCACACTCAATTCGGTGGCCCATTTGTCGATTCTCAACGTCGAGATCCTTCACCTCAATGTAAAGCTCATCGAGCGCACAGGGCGTCAACCGAACGAGAACCTTCTTGGGGTCGTCTCGATCTCGTTTTTCGGGCGTGTACGTCAGCACCCAACCTAGTCCCTCCTCGCCGTCGCTGCCACCCCCTAACGAGGTTTTCTCGTCGTCAATTGCCCGTTTTTTATAGGTTCAAAATCATCTTTTGGTATGGTTCGGGCGTGACAAAAGCCGCCTGAATCAACCGGATAGGCGGCCAAACCGCCCGATTCAAAAACTCGAAACCTATGCACGAGAGCGATATGCAATCCGACCGACGAGCAACGGCTACGAACAACCAACCGCGGACTGACGGCGGGAAACCACACAACCCCGTCGACCACGCCCTTGCTCAACGACCACCAACTACCTATGAGCAGGCCAAAGTAGCCGCCCTCGACGATCCCACGCGCCAAGAACCTATGGAGGATCAAGGAGAAAGCCTCGCGCTTTATCGCGGGGAAGATGTCAACCGTGATTTGGTGAGATCCACCAAACGAAGACGGTGAGACAGTAGTCGACGATAGCTCTGAGTTAAGACTTGGTCAGAATGGTCGGTGTTAAATTACATTGGATGATATTCATTCGATTTGTTCACCGTTGTTGTTCATTGTAGGTGTGCACTACATGTGTTCATTATCTGTATAGGGATGGAAAGTTCAGCTACAGAGGTCAAGAATGAAGTCCATGGACCACATTCTTTGTGTTCACGGATTAGCATCATGTGTTACTAATGTTCATTAGCTTTGTTCATGACCAACATTCATTGATTGTGTTCATGAACAACATTCATGAATAGTGATCATTTGTATGTGTACTGAATGTGTCTGACGAAGGTTCAAGATGAATGATGTTCATGAAGTGAATATGTTAGCGTACTCAACGTACAGCGAGGCCGGTGGTGTTGGGAAAACGTCGACAGCCGCCAACTTAGCTGTCGCTCACGCCCGAGCGGGGCTCAAACCGCTTGTTGTCCCGCTTGATCCGCAAGACGGTGACCTTTCACGGCTCTTTGGTGTCGACGACCAACGAACTGAACCAGTCGACAATATCGTTCGGCACATGATCCGTCGACCAAAAGGCCCGTTTGAGGAACTCGTTCGGACTGTCGAGGGTGTCGATATTGTCCCAGAACACAACATGCTCTCGGATATGACCGAGTATCTCCAGCGTGAAAAGGACCAAGCCGAAGCCATGGGGGAGGCCTTCGGGATGCACGCCCAACTCTTACGGGTACTCCGTGAGGCCGGCGTACCGGATTCATATGACGTACTAATCTGTGATCCACCGGCAACTGAGGGGCCACACCTCTACAATGCGATTCATGCGACGCGTTCGCTCGTAATTCCTGTCGAGCCAAGCGCGAAGGGACGGGCTGCTGTTGAAGGATTAGAATCTCTCGTAGCTGGGCTCGAAACCCAGCTTGACGTGGAAGTCGGGGTAATCGCCGCGGTCCCAATCGGGTTCAAAAATACACGAGACCAACAGGCGATACTCGACGAGATTGAGTATACGATCCCCGAGATCATCGGAGAGAGAGCCTCTCTGATGGAAGGATGTTGGATGCAGCAGTGTTCAGCGTTTACGTACGTTCGAGATCATCGCGAGCGTCGGCGAGACTACGAGATTGAGACATTAGCTCAGTTCGATCGTCTCGCCCGCCATCTCGAAGCCAGCGTGGGAATCGAAGCTCCAAATCCACCTGAACCAGGGGACGTAGACCACGAGGTGCTGACGGCATGACGGGTATGAAAGAAGGTGCTGGCGAGGACCCATTTGCAGAGGATAACGATACTGACTCAAATGCGTCTGATTCGCCTGTTGAGCGTCAAACCACACACTCAGAATCGGTTGGCACTCTTTCGACTTCGGCCGAGTCAGAACTAAATGATGCGCCGAAGACGGCTGACTCCGAGCGTCGGTCGACGCAACCTCAACTACAAATCCCATACAAATTCCGCCGAGACAGTGTACAGGATGGGCGAGACCGCGTTCCGCTTTTCCTCCAACCAGAAACAAAAACCAACGAACGCGAGGCCCTCCGCGAGCTCGAAGAACAATTCGGTGATAGTGTATCACTGACCGATCTCCGAGAAGCACTCGTCCAAGTAGGTCTTGACCACCTTGATGAGACTGCTGACTGTCTTGAAGAATGGGGATACGGGATGACGTTCGAATAGGCTGTATAGGATTCTTTGTTGGATTCCGTGCCTATTTCTGCGGCTTTATCGAGGATCAAGGAGAAAGCCTCGCGCTTTAGCACGGAGAGGATGTCAACTAACTGCGAAAGTCTGGTAAACGCACGATGAATCAACTCTTAGAATGTGTAATAGTGATAAACCATATGCTGCGATAGATATCTTCCGCCACCGACAAATCACAGTTTCGGAGGATAGGCTACAACTGGGGCAGTTCTCGTCATTTTCACCGTTCACTGCCAATGATGTAGCCGACTGCCGAACTTTCGTAGCCCTTACTTCGACATACTCCAGAAATTAATCGGTCTGTGCTTTCAAATGACAGTGTTGCCACTCAAGAAACGCGATCCGAGTTGGTGCAGTGAGCTAATCTGACGGGATCAGTGCTGAGCAAACTAACTCGACACACTCACCAGCTGTGAGAACCGGCGTATAGTCCATCTCACCTCGACACCGGCTTTCAACAGGAAATCGGTGAGTCGCCAGATATTGTACAACAGTACGGCGAACACGAAGTAGAACAGCCGAACGCGATAGTCCTTCGAAGATGTCTTCGCTAAGAAATCACCTTTGATGGATTTGTACTTGTTTTCGATCTGCCACCGGTGACTGTACCGGAAACAGAGTGCTTCGGCTTCATCTGGTCCGACCCTGAGATTAGTTGCAAACACTGCCGTTTCTTTGCCTTTCGTCGACGGTACATACAGGAACCGCATCGGATGCGAACCCGTCTTGACGTGGACGGAGGCCGACTCAACACAACTTCTTGATTGTCTTCCTCCAAGTGATCGAGCACGTCCTGTTCAGAACTGGTGATCCGTTTCGGGATGAGGTAGTTCACACCTAGATTTGAGAGTGTCTGGAATACTCGCATAGAATCGAACTCCCGGTCGCAGAGCACTGTCTCGATGGAAACGTGCTTCTTAGCTTGTCGTACCAGTCGGCGGACGATGCGATGGACCTGATTAGATGGATTATCATCCCAAGCAGAACACTCTCGAACAGGTTCAACGGCCAATACAAGTGGAATATTTAGCCCAACAATCGACAAGGTAGCGAATTTGAACGCACGCTCCTCTTGGCTGAGACCACTAACCATCGGCATTCCGTCGACATCGCCATAATATGGGGTGGTTGTGATATCGATAGCAGCTGTGACTGGTCGACGGAATGATGATTCGGATTCGATGACCGAGAGCAGCCGGTCGGTCGCAACATCGAATCCAGCAATCAGCTCCTCTGGCTCGAATTGTTTGACGGCCCTGAGATGCGTATCTCCGTGTGGACTGCCGTCCGCCCCATGTCGGTACTGGAAACGGGTTGCACCCTGTGGTGTCCCGCAGCCAACCATTCCCATGAAGGTCTGTAACTCAAAGAACTGCGTATCCTCGTACGTAGCATTCGCGGCACGACCGGAATCAAACGCGTCGAAGCCATGGTCACGAGCAAGCCGGGTCATCCGGTAGATTTGTTCGTCAGTGAATTCTCGACCAGCTGCCTCGTCGTCCTCGGTGGGGCGACTTTCTTCGTCGACAACCTCAGATTTTGGCCGAACACCAAGAGCCGAGAAATCGCGGTCGTGGACCTCTTTGACGACGAAGTGAGTGATCTGAACGAACTCGCGGACGCCGTCGTCGAAGCGCTCGCGCCACGCCCGAGACAGCACGGATTCATCGGGGACGCAATGTGAACTACCCCGCCCTGCTCGGCCTGACGGCCTCGCTGAGGACGGGGCTTCCTGTTTCCAAGACGCGCTTTGCAGGAACCGAATCGGTCCCCGTAGGGAGCGCAGTCTCCACAGGCGTTGATTCGGAGTATCCCATTCCTACATCTTGTAGACCGCGAGAAAGAATGTTCCAAGCCGCGTTCGCGTCCCTGTCCGCTTCAAACCCGCAGGCAGGACAAGAATGTTCACGGACCCACAACGGCTTGTCCGTCGAGACGCCGCATGACGCGCACTCTTTGGTCGTCCCTCTCGGGTTGACCGCGACGAAGTGCGTCCCCGCTCGCTCGCACTTGTATTCGAGCAACGAAAGGAACGTTCTCCACGCGGCAGACGCCGTATTGCGGCTGTTCGACGGTGACTCCATCATCCTCTTTACGTTCAGGTCTTCGACCGCCACGAGGTCAAACTCCCGAGCGTAGTACGCCGAGAGTTTATGTAGGAAGTCACGGCGCTTGCGTCGGAGGTCCGCGTGACACTTTGCGACTCGACGCCGTTGCTTCTCGTAGTTGTTCGACCCGTGTTCCTTCCGCGAGAGCTTCCGTTGCTCGCGTTCCAAGCGTTCACGCTCGGCAGAGAGGTCAAGCGACCCGACCGCTGTTCCGTCCGTGTCGTGAGCGTACTTGTGAATCCCTACGTCGATACCGACGCACCTCTCGGGATTCTCAAGTGGCTCAGGAGGTTCACGGTCCAGTTCGACGCCGAACGTGGCGAACCACTCGCCCGTCGGTTCCTTTTTCACCGTGACCTGCTTGAGCGTGGCGTCGTCGGGGATGGCGCGGTGGAGCCGAATCGGTATATCCGCGAGTTTCGAGAGTGACAGGACAGTCTGACCGCCCTTCTTGTCGAGCTTGAAGCCAGACTGACTGTACGTGAAACTGCGGAACTCTCGTGGCGGCTTCCACGTGAGTTGACCGACGCTGTAGCCATTCTTCTTGAGCGCCGAGAGTCCTTTGAGGTTGTCGAACAGGCGTTCCACGACGGTTTGGAGAACCTTCGAGTACACGTCTGAGAGACCGTCCCACCACTTTTTGAGGTCGGGTAGCTCCGACCGTAGTGTGGTCATCGACGGGAGTTCACCATGTTCGTCTTGGTACTCGCTAAGGCGGTAGAGTGCGTGATTGTACAGTTGCCGACAAATATCGCGGTGGCGGTCCAACTCCTCACGGTGGGCGTTGGACGGGTTGAGATGATACTTGTAGCCATAGTACATCCGTTACTCTCGTTCCTCGATTAGTTCGTCCAGTTGTTCACGGATGAACGACGAGAGGTTGAGGTGTTGATTCTCAATCCACTCGTCTTGGTCCTCCCGAATGGTGATCGTCTTCCGTTTCACCGTAATGCACACTATGCACATTTCACACATAATAGCGTCGATGAAACGTTGGCCTATGAGCCAAATGTCGAAACATGTTTGAGAACTGTGCGGTGCTGTATCCCCTCCCTACTCGCTCCCTACGGTCGCTCGTTGAGGAAGGGGGCTTAGCACCTAGGTTCAGCTAACAGCAGTCGTCAGTATCGCAAGCATCGCCGTAGTCGACGCCGATCTCCTCAGAGATCGCATCGTTGCAGCGCAGCAGCAGTGAATTGAATTCGAACTGGCTTGATTCCTGTTGGGCGTTTCGAAGCTCCTCGCCGAGTTCCTCGGCGGTCGCCAATACCTCTTGGTCAGCGGTGCTCAACAGCACCCACCTCCCGAAGACCGGGCGAACTCGATACCGATCGGTTCGCTAATTACGTCGTTGGTCTCCTGGAGCAACTCGACTAGGGCTGACTGGGCGTCCCTGTGCTGCTGAATCGCCTCGTTTTCCGAGAGTTCTGTCTGGATCTCTTGAAGCTCAGCCATAAGTTCTTGATCGAAGTCCTGTTGCATCTGTCGCTGCTTCTGTCGGTACTCATCGAGCAGCTCCCTCGCTTCGGGGTCGCTTTCGAGCTGCTTGTTGGCCTCAATGAACTGCTGATAGGTCTCGCTGTCCGCAATGGCATCGATGAAGGTTTGAAGTTTCTCTTCGACGGCGTCCGCTGCGTTCTGGACGGATTCGGAGTCGCTCATTGTTGTGGCACCTCTGTGACCTGCTCGTCGAGTGCATCCAGTCCGGTCACCTCGTCGCCGAACGCGCTGAGTTCATTGAGACCGATGGGCTCGTCCTGTCGTAGCGGCGCGAGCATCATCGGCGTCTCGAAGCGGTCCTTGATCTCGCCGAGATACTGCTGTTGTTGGGCCCTACGGTTGGCGAAGAAAGCGTTGTTGCCATATTCCTCGGGCAGGAGGTAGTTGGCGACGACGAAGGCCGTCTCGATACCGACCTGATCTTTCAGGTCTTCGGCCGCTCGGTGGGCCTCCATCATCGGCGTGTACTCGGGGTACATGACGAAGGCGAAGGAACTCTTATTGGGGTTCTGCATCGTCTCGATGACCATATCGTACTTACCACCCTTGGCGGGGGCCGCACCCTTCGTCAGCGAGCCGAGATCCATGAAGCCCTTCCAGTCTGAGGGGAGCTCAAGCAGTCGCAGAGTGTGACCGGTCGGCGCAGTATCGAAGACGACGATGTCGTAGCCATCCTCCTCGAAGTAGCCGACGAACTTTTCGAGCGCAGCCATCTCCTCGGCACACGGCGATTCGAGTTCCTCTTCGACGTTGGCGATCGCCGCCTCAACGTCGATCTGGGTGTCTTCCTTGTCCTCGTACATCTCAGTGACGTGACCGAGGACCTGCTCGCGGTACTCTTTGAGGGCCTGCTCTTGGTCGATGCGGGCCGCATCCAGATTTGCATGGCTTACCGAGGTCGGCTTGTGGCCGACCGGTTCGCCGAAGATGTCTTCGAGGTGGGCCGCGGGGTCAGTCGTCACCACGAGCGTCTCGTAGCCCGCCTCAGCAAGTTTGGTTGCGGAGGTTGCGGCGATAGTACTCTTGCCGACGCCACCTTTCCCGGTAAAGAACAGATAGCGTGTCTCGCCGTCGACCGGCTGGAGCTTCTCGGCGACGGCGTCGGGATCGGTCAACGAGGCAGGGTCTACCGATTCCTCGGCCTCAACGTTCGTCGCCGAGCCGACGTCGACGGTCGCATCGTCGCCGTCGTAGAGGACGCCACCCACGTCGGCCAACAGGTCAAGACCGGCGATCTCGCCGGGCTGCAGCGGGTAGGTCGCCATCGCGTCGGCGTCGAACTCGCTCTCGGCGCGCTCGATCACCGCCTGTTCGTCGGCGCGTTTACCCTCGAAGAAGGGGTCCTCACAGACAGATTCGGGCAGGTAGCCGTTGATGATCAGCAACTGGGACTCGATGCCCAACTCCCCGAGATCCGACGCACTCCGCTGGATCTCGTCGACCGAGGAGTCCTCGGGCTTGCCGACGAAGGCAAACGAGGTCTGTTCGCTGTCCTGGAGCGTGTCGATGGCGCGCTCGTACTCCTGTTTCCGGTCCTCCATCGAGGCGGCGGGACCGATACAGGTCGAGCCGCCCTTTTCGAGTTCGGCGTTCCAGTCGGAGGGCAGTTCCATCAGTCGAATAGTGTGGCCCGTGGGTGCGGTATCGAAGACGACCACGTCGTGGGCCGGGCTATCCATGAAGTCGACGAAGTTGTCGAAGGCGGCGATCTCCTCGACACACGGGCTGTTGAGCTGTTCTTCGACGGCTTTGATCTGCTCGTCGTCGAGCAGTTGTCGCATCGGCTCGATGGTCTCCTGGCGGTAGTTCTCGGCCGCCTGGTCGGGATCGATCTCGATGGCCGAGAGGTTGTCGATCCCATCGATGTCGGTGACTTCGTGGCCGATTTGCTGGCCGAAGATATCCGAAAGGTTCGGCGCAGGATCAGTCGTGACCAGCAGGGTGTTGTAGTCGTTGTCGGCGAGCCACGTCGCAGTTGCACAGCTAACAGTGCTTTTTCCAACGCCGCCTTTCCCGCTGAAGAAGACGAACTCCGTGTCTTCGCTGCTCGGTTCGACGATCTCTCGGGCGTCAGTCGTCGGGTGTGTTGCTGCCATTCAGTCGGCCTCCTGGGTCTGGGTTTGGGTTGCGCGCAGTTCGGCTGCCAGCTCGTCGTAGGAGAGATACTCCTCTTTGGCGACGATCTCGCCGTTGACGGTCGTGATCGGGAGGATCTCGGGGCCGTTCGATTCGACGAGATCGTAGATCTCCTGGGTGTTGAGGAACTCGTCGATGTTGTGCTGCATGTTGGCACGCGAGATTTCGGCGTCCTCGAATTCGTCTTCGAGTTGATCGAGTGCGGCACTGAGTTCAACGAGTTCATCATCGGGGTCGGGTCCACAAACGCCTGTGGAACAACACATCGCTTCTTCGTAGAGTTGGATTTGAGTCATGGGTTTGTTGGATCGGTGGTCAAACGAGTCTCGACTGGTCGGAACCGTCGACCGTGACTAGGTGTCGTCTCGTTTTGCACTCATTTTAGCAAAAGATGAACTACTCACCTAAACGTTTCGATGGTCACTAAATCGAATGTTGATCGAATTAGTTCCGTCGAGGTGAGGGTCAATTCGCTGATTTCTATTTCGCTAAGGTTGGTATCAGAGCATTATTGCGGGCTTTCTGCCCATTTGGAGCATCGTGCATGATATACCCACCCCTTTGATGTCGCCGGTCTTGTTTCGCCAACCGTGTCGACTGTGTCGTCTCTCACTGTAACTTACAGAGAATCCGGTACAAATTATATTAGCATGTTCTAAATCGTTATGCTGTAGAGTCAGCGATGACTACAAAAGAGTTAATTTATCCATTAATCAATTGGCGGTATGTCAGCGAGCGACCGGCTCCAACGGTATCTCAGCGACGAACGGGGGAGTTGTACAAGCGACGCGCTCGAAGAACGCCTCGAAGAACTCGAAGAGTTGGATGCAGCCGTCGGCGGCCCTGATCTCGAAGCGGACGTCGACCTGCTGTCCGCACTATCTAACGAAACACGGTACAAGATCGTTCGAATCCTCCATACGGCTGATGAAGAACTGTGTGTCTGTGAGTTCGCTCCACTACTGGATGTGAGCGACAGTGCGATTAGCCACGCACTCTCTCAGCTCACTGAGGCCGGACTCCTCACCCGGCGAAAAGACGGGAAGTGGCGCAAATACAAGGCAACGAACCGGGCCACTGCAATGCTGATCGCGCTCGACGGCTCTCGATCTATCGTCCCATAACTACTCCCAGTCCCCGTGCCAGGCTATCTTTCCTCAAGGCGAGAATCCCGGCGTTTACAGTAGTTGCCGAACCTAGGTGAGCCTCTTGACGCTGGGCTGCGTTGTTCGAAAGATGGTCGAGACAACTGAGGCAAAACAGGTCTGTCGCGCTGCTTCGACGTTGCTGTTCCCGGAGTTGGATTTCGATGTGAAACAGTGCGGTGAATACACGAGAGAGGATTTCGGCGAAATCCTCTCTCGTATCGCCTTCGATCACGAGTTCGCAAACACGGGTGGCAAAACGCTCCAACTTGACCGTGACGAGCAAGTCGACGTCAGGTCCACTGCTCGGAACCCACTCGCTAAATCACTCTTGTATCACTTACGAAACCTCTCAACGGACGCCATCGACGACCAGTTCGATGGCGTCCGTGACCGATTGTTCGAAGTCCTTCGATCGCAGCGTCGACTTCCTGCGTTCGTTGATGTTGCCATCGATCTTCACGAGTGGCGGTTCTACGGATCTGCTGACACTGACCACGTGATAACGACATATCCTGATCTCGGAACGAACAGAGCATTTTGCTTCGCAACGCTGTGCATTGTTGCACCACACACGCGGTTTACGCTTGAGGTGGTGCCGATGGATGCAACCGGCTTTCGCGCCAAGCGCGAAGCCGTTCGCTCCTTACTCAAAACCGCACAACAGTACGTCTCAATTCGGCACGTCTACCTAGATCGTGGATTCTATCAAGTCCATGTCGTTGCTGAGTTAGAACAACTGGGCGTTGATTATATTGTACGTGCACGACCGAGTGGTGGTATGAAAGACCGCCTCAGCGCCAGCGCTGAGACGGTCGCTGACGAGTACACGATGCAGCGAAACCGCAACCCAACGGCGTCAGTAGATGTCACAGTCTTTGCGGTTCCGCACCGCACCGCTGAAGACGAGCACGTCTGGTTCGTGACGAGTTTGGACGTAGATGCTTCGACAGCGAAAGCGTACGCGGCGGCGTTCCGCCGCCGCTGGGGGATCGAAACCTCGTATCGACAGATCGGTGATTTCCTCCCGAGAACGTCGTCGCCGACGTTTTCAGTGCGGTTGTTCTATTTTCTGTTCGCGGTTTCGCTGTACAATCTCTGGGTGCTAGCTAACCTCTTACTCTCGGCTGGAAGAATTCCAAAGACACCTCAGATCTCGACACGGATCTTCCGCAGATTCGTTCTCTTGACAGACTACGGTTGAGGACACACTCAGATCCGACCGGGATGACCGGTGAGTACGCCCTTTTTCCAGAGACATCGCTCGGGAACGCCGCCGACGCGGCGTTCCCTCGCTCTCTGAGTGAATTCGTCACAGCGTAATCTACTGCGATATCGTGTGTTTTGAACGCAACAGCTCAGTTTACGCGGAGCAGAATTTGATTCGGCAACTACTGTTCACGCCGGGGAGGATGTCACCCTCCGAAGTTGTGGACAAATAGCTTTTCATCAAACCATCCATTAAAATTCTGAGTGGTTGTGATGATACAATTAATGACACCACTATTTTGATTAGGCCTGTTAATATTAATAGTGGCCAGCGTATTTGCAGCGATACAACCGAAGCGACGATACGTGTACGGTACGGATCTGTGGATGTGACAGACTCAGAAGCTGATGGAACCGATTCAGAGGGTGTGACCGCTGATTCCGACGGTCTCAATCACATGAATGTCGGGTACCAACTGCTCTTTGAGAATTCTGAACTCACGTTCGGACTCGGATTTCCCTTCACCGGCGAACGGCAGTCGACGCCGCCTATCGACGAAGAACTCAGGCTAGCCACTCACGCCGAACAGTTGGGTTTTGACGCACTTTGGGTGCGTGATGTACCGACTTTCTGGCCGCGCTTTGGCGACGCTGGTGGGGCGTTTGACCCGTGGCCGCTGCTTGGACATCTCGCGGCCCACACCGACGAAGTCGCGCTTGGTACATCGAGCGTCGTGCTCCCACTTCGACACCCACTCCACGTTGCAAAGTCCGCTGCAACCGTCGACCAGCTCTCAGGAGGGCGTCTTGTGTTGGGTGTTGCATCCGGAGACCGGGACCCTGAATACGAGGCTTTCGGCGTCGATCCCAATACACGTGGAGCTTTGTTCCGCGAAGCTGTCTCGACGATTCGAAGCTGTTGGGATGAGCCATACCCATCAATTGAGGGCGAATGGGGTCGACTCAACGGAGAACTTGACGTCCTTCCGAAGCCGTCGACTGGCTCAATCTCGGTGTTACCAACAGGCAACGCTAGACAATCCCGCGAGTGGATTGCTGACCATGGCGACGGTTGGCTGTTTTACCATTTGCCCGAAAACACGTTGGAGTCGTATCTTGATACGTGGCGAAAGCTCGCGGGTAACAAACCGTTCGTAATCGCTGTCCGCGTTGCACTCGCTGATGATCCAACTGCGGATCCAGAGCCACTCCACCTCGGTTATCGTGCTGGTGTTGAGTGGTTCGAAACGTACTTTGATCGATTGGAGTCATACGATCTCGACCATGTTATTATTGCACTGGAAGATGACAATCCTCAACAAGCAATGACGATATTTGCTGAAAGAATCCTAGATGAGAGGTAGGCACCTGACAGATATCGGTCGACCACATCCAGTTATCGATGTGTTACCTCTTGGTTCAAATCTTTCAGTCGACTGTCGATAGTATTCGAATATCGGTCTCTAATTAGTGTACCAGAGGGCCCAAAGAATCAACACGCCCTGCAGCGGGAGTCGCCCCCAGCGAACCAACTCGGACGGATCGCCACCTCCTGGCATTCCCTCAATGACGACTCCGTGGGTCGCCATGTAGATGTTTGCTGGAAAGATCGCCACGAGCAACGCCACTGTCGACCACGCTGCGAGCCGTCGGGTTCGAGGAATCAAGAGTCCGATCCCAACGGCGATTTCAGCGATACCGGACAGATAGACGAGCGCAAGTGGTGACGGAAAGAACGGTGGGATGATTTGGACATACAACTCCGGTACGACGAAATGCAACACACCGGCGACGACATAGGCTGGAGCCATCACATACAGTAACGGGTGTTTGAACCGGTTGAGAACCTCAGTCATTATCAACAGATACAGTTCACAGCAGTGAAATAGTGTCGCTCTCTCGGTCTGTGGTATCTGACTGTAGTAGGTCTCGCATCCTCTCAGGAGGGTTTTCTCATAGTCTGCATGGAGTGGTGAACACGAGAGGTCAACCAACAAAACCTCAGATAGTTAACTACTTCAGTTCGATCTTGAGATCGCTACCGTCACTCTTCGCGACGTTTGCGATACCATTGCCAGCGGCGAAGGCGACCCGTTCGGCACCAAAACCTACCCGCTCAGCAATGCTTCGATCTGGTTCGAACTCATGCGTTTCGACCTCGGAACCAAGTAGATCGGCAATTCTATCTTCGACATCGGCCTCGGTTCCGAGTTCGTCGACGAGCCCGATCTCCATCGCGTCGGTCCCAAGATAGATGCGCGCCTCCGTATCGCGGATGTCATCTGGATCCATATCGCGCCCCTCGCTGACGGTCTCGACGAACTGGTCGTAGTAGCCGTCGATGATATTTTGGAGATATTCCCGCTCGTCGTCCTCGATTTCGCGGAGCGGAACGCCAGCGTCTTTGAACTCACCGGCTGTGAACTGCTCGTACGAGAGCCCGAGTTTGTCGGCCAGTCCAGCTGCATTGGGTCGTGAACCAACGACACCGATCGACCCGACGAGGCTGGCATCTCTGGCCCACACCTCGTCGCACCCGCTTGCGATCCAGTAGCCACCCGAGGCACACGTATCGGTCGCATACGCGATCGTCGGGCCGTCGAAGTCGGCTGCTGCACGGCGGATGTCGTCACTCGGAAGCACCTCTCCGCCGGGCGTATTAAGTTCGACCAGGAGGGCTTCGACAGCCTCGTCGTCGTCGGCCGCCTCGATCTGCTCGACGATGTCGTCGGCAATGCACGCATTTGTTCCTGAAAGTGAGGAGGATCGACTGCGGGTGCGCTGAATCGGTCCCGAGACCGTGACTTTCGCAACATTGTAATTTCCAGGACCGCCGAACCGGCCGCCTGTGAGTCGACCAACGAGTTGTTTTCCAGCGAGGGTCGCTGCGGCCCCCGCGAGCCCTGCAGCAATCATCGCGGATTTGCTGGAATCGGCGTCAGTGTTCATATTTGGTCTGACTCATTTTCGGGGGTGTCTCATATATATTACTCGCCACGTAGCCCACTGGTCACCCGACCACACTGGAGACTTCGACAAATCAACCCAATTCGACACCCCAACGAACTCGATGGCTGGCAGAGATAGTAGACGTCAGCGACACTCTTCGAGATTGAACACGAAGCTTTCGGTGCTACTTCGAAGCCATGCCTCGGGAGACTCGGCTGACTCGTCAGACCTGAATTCAACAAATCCCTGCGTGCTGAGTGTTGTACAGAGCTCGCTGTTTTCGTACTCAAGATCGGTGGCGGTAGGCGCATTTGCTAACTCATCGAGCTTCGATTCAAGGCATTCGTTACTGACCATACACTGGAGACGCACAGGGGGTGGTTTTCAGTACACGTCGACTACTGTCCGTAGACACACAGTAGAGACTGCCTACGATGACTAACTGACCGGTATCCAGGAACTACTACCGTGAGATAGGGTTTGCAATTCAAACGAGTGAAATTATTGTCGTCCTGATCGCAGTTGAGAACGAGGAAACAGATCTGGACAAAAGGGTGTCGGGAGACAGATACCCGAGGCGTAGTCGTGGCGAGTTAGTAGCCCAGCTGCTCGCGGACCAGCACAATAGTTGTTCGTCCCTCGTCGAGTTCCTGCCGGAAGATGAGTTGTTTAGCAATCGCAGACTCAACCCCGTAGGCGTCTTTCGCTCGTTCGTTTTCGAGAGGGTAGGCCACAGAGTCAAGCCGATCGAGTGCATCCGAAAGCGTCGGCACAATTTTGTTCACACCACTGACGATAACGACGTTACTCGCAGCGAAGGGATACGCACCAATCCGACTCCCCGAGCGGTCGGCCGCGACAAGTTCTCCAGTCTGGGCGATGGCGTTGATACCCCCGAGGAAGTAGTCGGCAGTCTGTGACTCTCGCCGCGCGGCTTGACGCTCGGCATCGTCATCGATGCTCCAGATTTCGTCGGGGAGACTTTTCCACTCATGGTCACCCTCAGAAAGATGTTCAATGAAGCCGATCTCTTCGAGCGTTGTCGAATGCCCGTTCATCACCGAAACACCGTTGGGGATCTGCGACTGTAACGTCTCTAAGGCCTCTTCGACCGAGTCAGCAACGACAACCTCGAATCCGTTTGCCTCCAAATTCTGGACAGTCTCTTCGATGTTCTCGTCGTCCGGTAGTTCATCGAGTGATTCATCGATTCCGGCATCAGCTGCGTAGCTAGATTTCTCTTGGGACATCAGTTGTTGAACCGTAGCTGTATGTAGCACCAAGATTGTGTTAAGGACTCGCGGACACCAGTGTCACGTAGTTACACTAGGGTTACTTCCTAACAGAGACTAACAGACTAACAAAGTTCACACGACTATCGACCATTTAGCACCTCTGAGTTCGTGTAACTGTCTACTTGACTAATTCGACGCTTCTTCGAGCGCGCGCTAAGGTTCAGATGTTCAGTTAGTATTTTTCCATGTTAGCCACACATCTTGATTATTAGTTTTTCGCTGTTCTATTTGTCCTATATCAGCCATTAGAATCAGTTCCTTCTTGACTGATTCTGTGTCATCTCCAACGATAGATGCGATATCGTTCGTAGATAGTGCCCTGTGATTCTCAAGAGCAGAAAAAATAGACTTCTGAAGCTCATTCCCTTGGAATGATTTGTCCTCTGGGATTTCGTCCATATACAGAGACTCCACTCTATAGATTAATCTGTATCGTACAAAAATCAGAATACGATAATCCCATCGCAGAATACGCGCTGACAACTCAAATTATGAAAGTTCTAAGATTGAATGTTCACGTACGCGCCCGAGAAACGAGACCCAGATGATCGGGAAAGGTACTTGTTCAGATAACGCCCAGTGTGTTCCACGACCTCGTCATACTCACGAGCGGAAAGGGAGTCGTCACCACTGGTTCCACGACCTCTATATAGAGACGAAGAGCCTTGACGTTGTAATCAGACGTATGGGCCGCCGCGCTGAGTATGATCTATGCGACGAGATGGTTGACTACGAGCGGGCGATCCCGGATCGGCAAGGCGAACCGTGTCAACGCTAACGTTGACGTAACCATGGCGACGGCTGATGACTAGATTCGAGTAAGCAATCGAGTGAAGCAAGAACTCGACCGCCTCCGGCCTGAGGGTGAGAGCAACAACGACGTTTTGGAGCGTGTACTTGACGAGAAACCTGCCGGAGACTTCTACGACGGGTTCACCGATGGTCAAACGAAGAAGCAGAGCGCGTCCGTGAGGGGCGTCAGAAATCGAAGGAAAAGCGGACCCAGCGGATGCCAGATCGAACGGAGGACCCTGCACGAAGGTCCTTGATGCAAATTTTCTCATTGACTACTTATACGGCGGCGAGCGACAAAAGAAATTTATGAGGCGGACGGCGGCGAGAACGAACGCTGGGTAATGCCGGTTCCAGCGTCCGTCGAGATGCTTGTCGGCGAGGGAAATCTTCCGAATGGCGACGTCGCTAGTGCTCGGGCTGATCTTTCGTGGGGCGAGAAGTACGGTGTCGACGAGAAGACAAGCTGTGATGGCAGCGGAGGTTGCTGACGAGGTTGAGCCAGGAAGTCCGTATCTGGGTGCTCTCAACGCACTAATCGCAGCGGTTAGACGCGAATTAGACGCACCAGTTGTTTCCGCCGACAGGGACCTCACTCACAAGCTAACCAAACAGGTCATCAACGTCAAAGAATGTTAAATGTGATGCGAATTAAACAAACTGAAGCTGAAATTATTCAACCATCGTTGTTCGTTTCTGTTGTGTTTGAGTTATGGAGTCGACTACTCGTCGTCGACGTCGAGTTCGAACTGGGCGTGTTCTTTGACGGCATTGAGCACGACACTTGTGTTCGATTCCCGAATGTCGACATCCGATAGCAGTTCCTTGATTTGTGCGTTCATGCCGTCCGTGTCTTCGAATTTTCCGATTGCGATGATATCGTAGTCGCCTGTGGTCTCGTAGACACTGATCATTTGGTCTTTGTTACGGAGTCTGTCGACGATTTCGGTGAGCGCACTTCCTTCGACCTTTAGGTGTGTGATTGCCGTCACGTCGTATCCGAGTTTGCCGTAATCCAGGATCGGTGTGTATGCTTGAATGATCTCTTGGGATTCGAGATCGTTGATATGATTTGAAACGGTGGTAACTGACACATCGAGTTCTTTGCCGAGGCTTCGAAGACTTGCCCGACCGTTGCCAATGAGCTCATTGATCAACTGTGAATCTAAGTTATCGTAGGTCATACTGAGATATTTATTTATAATGGGAAAAACATAGCGATTGTTGCCTGAACTATTCAAGCATTTTGTAGAGATACTTCTCGGTGTACTGAATGTTATCGGCTTCGTTATTGGTCGGCTGCAAGCAACTTCGTGAAGTACGTATCTGTCTGAACGTCAGCCGTAATTTCTTTTATCGAATCCTGACTACAACAACAATCAGGTGGTACCTCTGGTTCAGCGAAGACGGTCTCACACTGCTGGCAGACAAAGAACCGTAATCCTAGCATACCATCTATTGGAATTGAGTAGCTAAATGATCTACGGGCATTGCCATTGTTCTGATCGAAAAAATATGTGTGATAGAGACGTCTATTTCACGATTTAACCACCATCCAATACTGGATCAAGCAATCGCCTATCGGCTTGCTTTGAGAACCACAGCGTCTCGCTCATCGACTGAAAGCCAGGAGTTGTCCTGGCTGATGTCTGCAATAATGAAGCTACGTCCAGTGCTTGTCTTGTCAATCGATGCGACAACGTCGTTACTGGTGTTCAATCGTCCACTTATTTTTGATTGACCTTGGCTCATGGTATCTTTATTGGCGTGTTACAACATTAATGTTGTGCTTTAGAGCCTGTCCAAGAAATATCGGCAGAGAACTCACATGACGTAGACCTTATCTAGCAGAAAATCCTGTACAGCGTAAGGATTCACCCGTGACGTTCAATTTTATCCGATACGATCAAGATCAGCAA